>CAQWMM010000030.1 GCA_948907985.1 uncultured Bacillota bacterium | reverse complement strand
CAAAGACAACAGACTAACCAGCTGACGCGCCGAATCAAGCGGACGTTTGCCCCGGTCGGCGGCAATAACCTGTGGGGCCAGATCGTTAACCACCAGATAAACCGGCAAATAGCCGTGATCGGTACCAATATCGGCCACCGTCAGCCCTGCCGGAATCTGTCGCGCCACCGCCAGCAAACGATTGGAGAGTTTTATTCTCATCAAATCACCTTCCCACTTGTATTTTGAACGCGCCGGGTCTTTTTCAAACTATCTTAGAAAATATTTTTTGGGCGGAATATTTTATTGATGATTTGCCAATTCGCTGATCGCCAGTTCAATACGCGCCAAGCTTTCCGCCTGACCAAAAACTTCCATTAATTCGGTAGCGCCGCCCGGCGTTACGGCCTGCCGGGCAACGGCCAGCCGCACCGCCCACATAACCGCGCCGGCCTTATTACCGCTTTCCGCCGCGTAATCTTTCAACAAACTAAAAAGCGTATCGTTCTGCCAATCAGCGCAGGCAGCCAACCGGGGCGCAACCTGCCGCAAAATTGTCAGGCACAGCTCCGGCGTAGTTTTATTCTTTTTGTTAGTATAGTTCGCCAGCTCCAACGGCAAGCGCTCGGCCACAAAATCCACCATCTCCGCGGCCTCGCCCAGCGTGTTAACGCGCGTATGCAAAAGCTGGGCCAATTTGGGCAGATTCAAACCGTCAGCCGGGCATTTGGCTTTAAGCTGCGGCATAACCCGACCGGCAAATTCCGCTGGCGGCAGCTGCTTGATATATTCCGAGTTGAACCAATTCAGCTTGCCATAATCAAAAACCGAGGGCGATTTGCTGACGCCGTCCAGAGAAAAGGCCTGGCAAAGCTCCGGCAGCGTAAAAAACTCCTGATTGCTGTCCTTAGGGCACCAACCCAAAAGAGCAATATAATTGACAATAGCCTCCGGCAAATAACCGGCCTGCAACAAATCCTGAAAACTAACCGCGCCATGCCGCTTGGACAGTTTGGAAATACTGCCATCCTCGCCCCGCCCCATCAGCAGCGGCAAATGGACATAATGCGGGCGCGGCCAGCCAAAAGCGTCATAAAGCAAAACATATTTCGGCGTGGAGGTTAAATATTCGCTGCCGCGCACCACATGCGTTACCCCCATCAAATAATCATCCACCACATGCGCAAAATTATAGGTGGGATAACCGTCCGCTTTCAGCAGAATTTGATCCTGCATTTCCTTGTTTTCCATGCTGATTTCGCCAAAAACTTCATCCTGATAGCTGGTAACACCCTCCAACGGGATTTTTTGCCGGATCACATAAGGTTCGCCCGCCGCCAAACGCGCCGCCACCTCGTCCGCCAGCAAATTGCGGCAATGCCGGTCATAGCCGCCCAGACTGTCAGCCTCGTGCAGCTGCTGCAAGCGCTCCGGCGTGCAAAAACAATAATAAGCAGCGCCTTTAGCCACCAATTCTTCGGCGTATTTTTTATAAATTTCCTTGCGCTCACTCTGCACATAAGGGCCGTGTTCGCCGCCAACCTCCGGCCCCTCGTCATAATCAAGCCCGGTCTGTTTCAGCGTCTGCAAAATCACTTCCACCGCGCCCTCCACCAGGCGCACCTGATCGGTGTCTTCAATCCGCACGATAAAGCGCCCGCCGTTGGCCCTTGCCAACAGCCAGGAATAAAGCGCCGTACGCAGGTTGCCAATGTGCATAAAGCCGGTTGGCGAGGGCGCAAAGCGGGTTACAATTTTATCATCACTCATTAAAAATCTGCCTCCAAACAAAATCTCTATTAAAAATTTCTATTATTAGATAACCTCTCCAATCTGCCAAAAGGAGAGGTTAACATTTCTTTATTTATCCGCCTGACCGCGCGCCATTTGAAAGCCCCTTTGGTAGGCCTGCAAATTAAGCGGCAGCAGCTTGCTGTTAAAATTATTGGCCAGCGCCTTATGCACCGCCGCGTCGGAAACCACGTCGGTCAGGCCCACCAGCACGCCCAGAGCAAGCACGTTGGCGGAAAGCTCATTTTTCAGCTCGTCCC
Organism: uncultured Bacillota bacterium; assembly: GCA_948907985.1. Lineage (GTDB taxonomy): Bacteria > Bacillota > Dehalobacteriia > UBA4068 > UBA4997 > Avidehalobacter. Next base: position 23,271 of record CAQWMM010000030.1, on the reverse strand, counting down.
TGGCAACCTCCAACATCGGCAGACGGCAAACCCGCACAGTTTCGCCCTCCCTGCCGTCCGGCTGCACAAAATCACTGTCGCAGATCAAAAGACCATCTGCGGCAATATCCGGCGCATATTTATTATAAGCCTCCTGCGACAGACATAACAATACGTCCGGCACCTTAACCTTGGGATAATAAATCGGCGTATCCTTAATAACCACCTCGCCCTGGCTGCTGCCGCCGCGTGATTCCGGCCCATATACCTGGCTTTGCGCGGCAAAATAGCCGTCGTAAAGAGCAGCCTCGGCCAGCAGCACCGCACAGCGAATAATGCCCTGCCCGCCGGTGCCGGAAAATCTAACTTCATATTTCATTGTTATCACCAGCCTTTTCCTTTGCTAACAGGCGCGCCATTTCCTCGCAATATTCCACAGCCTGGGTTTCAAAATGTTTGCCAATGATAATTTTATCTTTTAATTCATCCTCTGACATCTTGGCCGCCTGCTGCACCGTAACCGTATTATCCCGCAGCCAGAAAAGCATATCCGCCGGCTCCGGAATATTGTTGTAACGACCGTAGGATATGGGGCAGGTCGCCACGGCCTCCACCACCGCAAAGCCTTTGTGGCGGCTGGCCTCCACTATCAGGCTGGTTAACTGCGCCGCGTGGAAAACATCGCCCCTCGCCACATAGGTGGCCCCTGCGCCCTTAGCCAAATCCACCAGATTAAACGCCCGGTCAATACTGCCATAAGGAGCGGTGGTAGCGCGTTTGCCGGTGGGCGTCAGCGGCGAAAACTGCCCGCCCGTCATGCCATAGATGCTGTTGTTAATCACAATCGCCGTCATATCAATGTTGCGGCGGCAGGCATGAATGAAATGGTTGCCGCCAATCGCCGCCGCATCGCCATCTCCCATTACCACAAACACTTTCAGCCGCGGTTCACAAACCTTGGCGCCGGTGGCAAAGGCCAGCGCCCGGCCATGCGCGGTATGTACGGTATTCAAATCCATATAACCGGACATACGGGAAGAACAGCCGATGCCGGAAATCAGCAAGACATCGTCCTGCGGATAGTTCAGCTTATCCAACGCCCTGGCCAGCGCCGACATCACAATACCATTGCCGCAGCCGGGGCACCAGATATGCGGCAAATTATCGCGGAAATATTTTTCGTATACAGCCTCCATCAGCACGCACCCCCTATCAGCTTAGCCTGATTTTCCAATAAAGCCTGCTTAATAACGGCAGGCGTAATCAGACGGCCGTTCACCTGATTTAAAGAATGAAAAGCAACGCCGCTGCCGCTTAAAGCCGCTTTGGCCTCCACCGCCAACTGGCCCATATTCATCTCCGGCATCAGCACCATTTTTTTGCCGGCGCAAATTTCTCTGATCTGCGCCGCCGGGAACGGCCAAATTGTTTTTAAACGCAGCAGGCCAACCTTGTGCCCAGCCTGCCGTAAATCGTCCATGGCCTCCTGAGCGGAACGCGCCACCGCGCCGTAAGCCAAAATCACGCAATCCGCGTCGGCGCATTGCAGCTGTTCTAGTTCAGCAATTTCCGCCACATGATCTTCGATTTTGTGGCACAGACGGTGAATAAAGGTTTCCACCTGCTGTGCGTCAGATGTATAAAATCCGGCCTGATTATGCGTAAGCCCGGTAAAGTGATAGCGCTGCCCCTGCCCAAGCGGAATCATCGGCGGCACGCCATCCGGCGTGTTGGCAAAAGGCAGATATTTGCCGCCCTGCGCCAAAGCCGCCTGATCGACGAAATCAGAGCGATTGATAATTTCCGGCTCAGGGTCCTGCGAAATATCAAAACCTTCGCGCAGATGGCCGATTTTTTCATCCAACAGCACAATAACCGGCGTGCGATACTGCTCGGCCAGATTGAAAGCACGAATTGTGGTATAATAGGCCTCCTGTACCGAAGAGGGCGAAAGCGCAATAATCGAGTGGTCGCCATGCGTTCCCCAACGCGCCTGCATAATATCGCCGGACTGCGGCATGGTGGGCAGGCCGGTGCTGGGACCAAAACGCATCACGTTAATAATCACCAGCGGGATTTCCGCCACCGCGGCATAGCCCACCAACTCCTGCATCAGAGAAAAGCCCGGCCCGGAGGTGGCCGTAAACGCTTTATGCCCCACCATGGACGCGCCAATCATCGCCCCAATAGAAGCAATCTCATCTTCCATCTGCATAAAATAGCGCCCCAGACGCGGAAACTCTCTGGCAATATATTCAGCAATTTCGGTGCTGGGCGTAATCGGATAACCGCCAAAAAACGACGCCCCCGCCTTAATCGCTCCCAATGCGCAGGCCTCGTTGCCCTGCATCAAGCGGATATTCTCCCTAAGCTGCTTATTCGCCGGCATTGGCCGCCACCTCCTTTATCTCAAAGCAAAAATCCGGGCAGTGCAGGGAACAACTCTGGCAGCCGATACAGGCCGCCGGATCCGCCACCTCCGCTTTGCCGTCCGGGCGGATTTTTAACACTTTTTTAGGACACAGCGCCGCGCAAATGCCGCAGCCTTTACAGGTTTTGGCATTTAATACAACCTGAAACTTTTTCCCCAAAACTCCTCAACCCCTTTTTTTGATATAAAACCTTTCCTCCTGTTGATCATTCAAATAATTATTATATTATAACATAAACCAATACTGATTGCAATACATACTTAAAGCATAGCTAGTAATTCCGCCTCGTCAATTATGGCAATACCCAATTCCTCGGCCTTTTCCAGCTTGGAGCCGGCGGCCTCGCCGGCCACCACATAATCAGTTTTGCGGCTGACCGAGCCTGTAACCCTGGCGCCGGCGGCCTCCAATTTAGCTTTGGCCTCGTTGCGGCTTAAATTGGGCAGCGTTCCCGTCAGCACCACCACCTTACCGGCAAAAGCGCCCTGCGCCTCGGCCTGCGGCTGGTTTTCGGCCTGCGGCTCCACCCCGCCGGCTTGCAGGCGTTGCAAAAACTCCTGATTATCACTGTCGGCGAACCATTTAACCACGCTTTTAGCGATAATTTCGCCAATTTCCGGGATAGCCAGCAAATCCTCCTGGCTGGCGGCGGCCAGGGCCTCCAGTGAGCCAAAATTAGCCGCCAGCAGCTTGCCGGCTTTAGAGCCGACGTAAGGTATGCCAAGGGCGGCAAGCAGCGCGCCCAAAGGCCGGCGGCGCGCCGCCTCCAGCGCGGCCAAAATATTTTGCGCCGATTTTTGGCCCATGCGCTCCAAAGGCAGCAAATCAGCCATAGTTAAACTAAACAGATCCGCCGCGTCATGAATCCGGCCGGCAGCCAAAAGCTGGTTAATCAGCTGCGGACCCAGCCCCTCAATATACATAGCCTGCCGGGAAACAAAATGTTCAATGCCCTCGCGCACCCGCGCCGGGCAGCTGCGGTTGGGGCAGCGCCAGGCTGCCTCGCCCTCCGCCCGGCTGGCAGCCGAACCACATTCCGGACAGATATGAGGCATCACAAAAATGCGTTCATCGCCGCTGCGCTTTTCCGGCAGGGATTTAATAATCTCCGGAATAACGTCGCCGGCCTTATGCAGCAGCACATAGTCGCCAATACGAATATCCCTGGCCGCCACATTATCCTCATTATGCAGGGTGGCCTTGCTGATTTTAGAACCGGCCACCCAAACAGGCTCCAAAATGGCCAGAGGGGTTAAAACGCCGGTGCGGCCAACGCCCACATGAATGTCCAAAACGCGGGTTTCCACCTCCTCCGCCGGGAATTTATAAGCAATCGCCGCCCGCGGCGCTTTGGCGGTGCTGCCCAAATCCGCCCGCACCTGCTCGTCGTCAACCTTTAATACCAAACCGTCGATATCAAAGGCCAGCTTATGCCGCTTTTCCTGCCAGTGCTCCAGTTGGCCGACAACTTCTTCAATATCACCGCTGAAAACCTCGGGAATAACCGGCAGTCCCTGGGCGCGCAGAAAATCCAGGGACTGCATATGCGTTGCCGGCCAGTCCGCCCCCTCCAACAGCAGAATATCATACAACCAAACCGCCAGACGACGGCTGGCGGTAACCGCCGCGTCCAACTGGCGCAGAGAACCGGCCGCCGCATTGCGCGGATTGGCAAAAACAGTTTCGCCATCGGCTTCACGCTGTTCGTTTAGTTCGACAAAGGCCTGCTTGGGCATATAAACCTCGCCGCGCACCAGCAAACGGCCGGCAAAACTTTTCAGCCTGCCCGGCAAACCGGCAATCGTCAGCACGTTCTCCAAAACATTTTCACCCACCAGCCCATCGCCGCGTGTAGCGGCCTGCGTCAACTGACCGTTTTCATAAGTCAGGGCAATCGTCAGGCCGTCAATTTTCGGCTCCAGAACATAAGTCAGGGGCTTGCCGGCCAGCTTTACACAGCGGGTGGCAAAATCGCGCAATTCATCGCCAGAAAATGTGTTAGCCAACGAGAGCAGCGGTATTTGGTGAGTAATCGGGGCAAATTTTTCCAGCCGCCGGCCGCCAACCCGCTGGCTGGGGCTATTTTCCTGCCGCCATTCCGGATATTTGGCTTCCAACGCCGCCAGCTCGCGCAGCAGCGCGTCATATTCCGCGTCGGTAACCAGCGGCGCGTCTTCTTCATAGTAAGCCCGGTTCAGGCGGGCGATTTCTTCATATAAAAACGTTATTCTGGCGTGATCTTTTGGCAAATTATTTGTTGCTTTTTGCGCATCTGTATCAGGCATATTTGTTCTCCTGTTTTCATTGTTCAATTTTTAAGGCGTCTGCCCACTGCTCCGGCTTAAAACCAGTCAAAACGGTATCGTCCAGCACCAGCAGCGGCCTTTTTACCAGCATACCGTCGCTGGCTAAAAGCTCCAGTTGTTCCTGTTCGCTCATTTGCGGCAATTTATTTTTCAAATTCAGATTTTTATACAACACGCCGCTGGTGTTAAAGAATTTCTTCAGCGGCAAACCGCTTAGCTTATGCCAGGCCGTCAGTTCGTCCAAAGTTGGGTTTTGCTCTTTAATATGCCGGTCGGTATAGGCTATGCCCTGTTCGTCCAGCCACTTTTTGGCTTTTTTGCAGGTTGTACACTTAGGATATTCAATAAAAAGCATTTTTATTGCACCTCGTTTTCATTATTTTATAATCAGCGCTTTTCGGCTGCGGCGAATTTGGCGTTCAGCATATTAATCAGGCTTTGCTTGGTATTCTCAATATGCGTCGACGCCGCCGTGGCAGCAGCGTCACTGTCCCGCCGCTTTAAGGCCTCGATCAGTTCCTGATGCTCGCTCAACGAGTTATGACGAACCTCCACATTGGCCAAGGAGATAATACGGTAGCGCGAAAGCTGCTCCATAATATTACTCATCAACGATACCAGACGATCGTTGCGGCTGAATTTGTATAAGAGTTCATGGAACCTGGCGTCCAAGTCAACCCAGTTTTCCACATTGCCCTCCTGCCAGGTGGCGCACATTTTATCCGCCAGTTCATCCAGCTGTTGATAATCTGCCGGCTGCATTCGCTGAGCCGCCAGACGAACCGCCAAAGTTTCCAGCACCGTCCGGATCTCATAAACCTCTTCAACGTCCTTGACCGAAAGCCCGGCCACATACGCGCCCTTGCGCGGCACCATCACCACAAAGCCTTCCAGCTCCAGGCGGCGGATAGCCTCGCGTACGGGGGTGCGGCTAACGCCCATTTCGTCGGCCAGCTGAACCTCCAGCAGCCGCTCGCCGGGCGAAAGCTGCCCCTGCATGATAGCGTTCATCAACACGTCAAAAACCATATCCCGCAAAGGTTGGTAGCCCTCCAAACGAATTGGTGATAATTTTTCCCTAGACATATTTATTTCTCCTTAATTTTAACCTCAATTTCAACTGTAATTTTTAGTGGTAACCGCCTGCACAAAAGGATATTTTCCGGTCAGATTAGCCGCCGCCACCGCCGCCCGTTTTTTATCGGCAGCTATACCAAATATAGTGCCCCCGCTGCCACAAAGCAGCGGAATTAAATTCTGCCGGAGCATTTCTTCTTTTAACGCCGCCAACTGCGGAAACAACTGAAAGGCCGGCTCTTCCAGATTGTTATACAGGCCGGCGGCAATCCGCCCAGGATCACCGGCCGCTATGGCTCCGGCCATAGCCTGCGCCGCGCCGTCCCGCCGCTGCCCGGGCGGCAGCAAGTCAAACTGCCGGTACACGGCGGCTGTATCCACCGCAAAACCGGGATTAACCAAAACCAGGCGCAGCTCCGGGCAGGGCGCAAGCGTTTGTAATTCATCGCCAACGCCCTTGGCCAGCGCGGTTCCTCCCAACAGACAGAAAGGAACGTCCGCCCCCAGACGGGCGGCCAAAGTCAGCATTTTTTCCTGCGAAAGATTTAAAGCAAAAAGCGTGTTAACCGCCAGCAAAATTTGGGCGGCGTCGCTGGAGCCGCCAGCCAAACCGCCAGCTAAAGGTATCTGTTTATGCAAAGTAATTTTCAGCCCGGCGTCCAGCTGAAACTCCTGCTGCAACAGCGTCCAGGCGCGCCAGGCCAGATTATCTTCACCGCAGCTTAAATTGGGCAGATCACAGCTTATAGAAGTTTTTACGGCCAGCTCCACCTCCACAATATCGCACAACGAAAGCGTCTGCATTACGCTTTCCAACAGGTGATAACCATCCGTTCGCCGCTGCTGCACATCCAAAACCAGATTGATTTTGGCAGCGGCAATTCCCTGATACATATCGTTCCCCCCTTTATATAGCAAAAATGAATACAAAAACAACTCTTTGTATATTGTATAACAAAAAATGCGGTTTGACAAGACTCCTGCCGCGTATTTCCTAACAAAAAGATTAAAAATCAAAAATTTTTTCAGTTTAGGACTTTTCACCGCAAAATTACAGAAAAAAACAACTTTTCTCTTGTCAAATTTACAGTGAACGTGCTATAATATAAATAGAAGACAGTTAGAGGAGATGAGCAAAAAAATAAAGGAGGTGTTGGATTATGACTAAAAAAGATTCATTTTTCACTCGCCTTGGCACTACACTAAAAAACACTTCCCTATACAAGTTTTCCACCAAAGGTTGGCGCAAGCCAACTGAAATTGTATCTGAAGATATGGCAACGCCGGAATCTGATTCTGCCCTGGCGACACAGGAAAGCGAAAATCAGCTACATATGGCAGAGGAGGAAACAGTAGCCAGCCAGGAAACCTCGCCAGAGCAGCCGGAAACCTCTCCCAACGAATTGGAGCTTGAGGAAGACCATCCCCTGCTTGAGTTGTGGAAAATACAGGCTGAACAGGGCCTGGATCTTCCCAAACCCTGCCTGTGCTTAAAGAACAAGCCGGGCCTTCCGGAAGCCCTGACAGAAGATCAAATTGGCCGGGAGTTGCTGCGTTTAAGCAGTGTTGTCAGTTCTGCCAGCTATAAACGCTTAAAGAGCATCCAGCCCAAAACAGAGGAAGATCCACCGCCGGATTTAGACGCCCAGGCTATACTATTTTTAACCAGCGGCCAGATGTCCGCCTGGCTTTTAGTCCTGCCGCCGGTCGGCGAGGGCCAGGATATTACTTTAGCCATGCTGGAAAATGAATTAGAACGGCAAAAAATCACCTACGGATTGGATCTGGATTTGATAGGCGATATTCCTGATTTGCCCAACCGCTATTTTCACCTTTTTCTGATTGCTCAAGGCACGCCGCCGGAACGCGGCAAAGACGGCTACATAATGGAAATGTTCCCGCGAACAATCAAACATGAGCTTACCGCGGATGAATTTGATCGGGTTGATTACACTTCCCTAAGTTTTATTCGCAATATCAGCAAGGGAGAAACCATTTGCAAAATCTTTGCTCCCACCCCGGGTATCCCCGGCAGCAATGTGGTTGGCCGGGAGCTTACGGCAGTTGACGGCAAAAAAGCCAGCGTACCCATGGGGCGCAACACAGAAATTTCGGAAGACGGCTCCGAACTTATTGCCAGCATGACCGGCCATGTAGAGTTCAGCGGCCGGGGCTTTCAGGTTAAGCCGGTTCTGGAAATTGCAGGCAACGTTGATTACTCAACCGGCAATATCAATTTTTTGGGTGATGTGCATGTTCATGGCGATGTTTGCAGCGGTTTTTCAGTCCGTGCCATAGGCAGCATAACCATTGACGGCGTTGTAGAGGCCTGTTCTATCGAAGCCGGGGGCGATTTGATTATGGTTAAAGGCGCTTTGGGCAACAACCAGGCCATCATTCGCTCACACCGCAACATCTATACAAAATATCTGGAAAGCACCAGCGTTTGCGCCCGAGGCGATTTGCAGGCCGACTGCATTGTCAGCTGCGATATTTACTGCGACGGCAGTATTCAGGTGCGCAGCGGCCAGGGTATTATCAAGGGCGGCAACATCAACGCCGGCCAGGAGGTCAGCGCCACCACTGTTGGAGCAATTTCAGAAATTGCCACCAATGTAACCCTGGGCGGCAAGCCGTGTGAGAATTTTGAGCGCGGTATGCTGGAGCAGGAACTGGCGCAGCTGGAGATTGATTTGGACAAAACGGAGCGCCAGCCCAACAGCCCCACCAAATTATCAACGATGTCCAAACTGCGCATGAAGATTGCGGTGGCCAAAAGCAAGCTGACGCAGCTAAACAAAGTTGAACCGCAAGACACTGAAAAAACAGAAAACGAACAGCCCAAAAACCGTCTGGTCTGCGGGCTGGCTTATCCCGGAACCCAAATTACCATCAAAGGCGTTACCATGCGCTTAAACTATGAAACCTATATGTGCAATGCCAGACTGCTGAACGGCGAAATCAGCCTTATGTAAAACAGCCCAAAACTTAAATTGCGCAGGTGAACGGGATTCCCCAATCTATCACCTGGCTGCTAGGTGGCAGCCGCCTAAATTATTCAAAATATAGGGGTGTGCTATAAAAAATGAGAAAACGAATTATGCTCGTAGATGATTCGCGCGTTGTTTATATTCAAATGAAACAAATACTGGAAAACAGCAACTACGAAATTGTGGAATATTGCTCGTCCGGCGAAGAGGCGTTGGAAAAGTACTCTAAAGCCAGGCCCGATCTGGTTACAATGGATATTATTATGCCGGGAATGGATGGACTGGAGGCCGCCTGGTTATTAAAACAGGAACATCCCGAGGCCAAAATTATCATGCTGTCCTCGCTGGCCTATGATGGAAGTTATGACGAGGCGGAGCATATCGGCGCGGAGGCGTTTATCGCCAAGCCCTTTGACCCGCAGGAGCTGTTAAGTACGCTGAAAAAAATTCTTGGTTAATCAAATATCCCCCGGCCAAGCAGGGGGATATTTATTTTAGGAACAACAGTGCGCCCCTCCCTTGAAAAGGGGCGGCGATTGTCAACAGCCCTAATTCTGCTTTTGGTAATCCTGTCCGTAATACGCTCTTAAATAAAGCTCCTTTATCTCGCTTAACAAGGGATAACGGGGATTAGCGCCGGTGCATTGATCGTCAAAGGCCTGCTCCACCATTTCGTCCAGAGTGGATAAAAAGTACTGTTCGTCAACGCCATAATCGCGAATGCAGGCCTTAATGCCCACCGCCTTTTTCAAATCCTCAATCTTGGCAATCAGTTTTTGCACAGCCTCGGTATCATCGTCCGCACTGATACCGCAAAAACGAGCACACTCCGCATACCGCGCCCTGGTATGCGGATAAGCGTACTGCGGGAAAGTGCCCATTTTAGGCGGGCATTCCTCGCTGTTATACTCCACCACCAGAGAAATCAACAACGCATTGGCCAAACCATGCGCCAGATGATGAAAAGCGCCCAGCTTATGCGCCATAGAATGGCAGACGCCCAAAAAAGCGTTGGCAAACGCCATACCGGCCATACAGGAAGCGTCGGCCATTTTTTGCCGGGCCGGCAAATTATCACCGTCATTATATGCAGCCGGCAGGTGTTCAAAAATGTTTTTCATCGCCCGGAGAGCCAGTCCGTCAGTGTAATCGGTCGCCATCATCGAGGCGTAGGCCTCCAGCGCATGCGTAAGCGCGTCCAGGCCGCCGGCACTGGTCAAACCGGGGGTTTGCGTCATCATATTGTCAACGTCGACAATCGCCATATTGGGCAGCAGTTCATAGTCCGCCAGCGGATACTTAACGCCGGTTTTCTGATCCGTGATAACGGCAAAGGGCGTAACCTCGCTGCCGGTACCCGAAGTGGTGGGAATGGCAATAAAATAGGCTTTCTCGCCCATTTTGGGAAAAGTATACACCCTTTTGCGAATATCCATAAAACGCATGGCTAAATCCTGAAAATCAACCTCCGGGTGCTCATAAAGCACCCACATTATTTTAGCCGCGTCCATAGCCGAGCCGCCGCCCAGAGCAATCACCACGTCCGGCTGAAAATCGTTCATCACTTTAGCCCCCTCCTCGGCGTTGGCCAGAGTGGGATCTGGTTGCACATTGGCAAAAACGGTATTGATAATCCCCAGCTGATCTAATTTTTCCGTAACCGGCCGGGTGTAACCGTTATGATAAAGGTAAGTATCCGTAACAATAAAGGCCCGCTTTTTATGCAGCACAGTACGCAGTTCGTCAAGCGCCACCGGCAGACAGCCGCGCTTGAAATAAACCTTTTGCGGGGTGCGGAACCAGAGCATATTCTCTCTCCTTTCAGCCAGTGATTTGATATTCAACAGCTGCAATGGGCCAACGTTCTCGCTGACTGCATTGTTGCCCCAGGTGCCGCAGCCCAAAGTCAGCGACGGACGCAGGCGGAAGTTATACAAATCGCCAATGCCGCCCTGGCTGGAGGGAGTGTTCAGCAAAACGCGCCCGGTCTGCATAATATTAGTAAAATACTCTATTTTACGCCGCTCCGCCGGCTCCACAAACAGCGAGGCCGTATGCCCCAAACCGCCGTCTTCCACCAGCCGCTCCGCCTTGGCGACGGCCTCTTCAAAATCAGCCGCATGATACATTGCCAAAACCGGTGAAAGCTTTTCATGCGCAAAGGGTTCGCTGGGCTCCACACTTGCCACCTCGCCGATTAAAACCTTAACGGTCGGCTCCACCGCCACGCCGGCCATGGCGGCAATCGCAGCCGCCGGCTGCCCGGCAATCTGCGGATTGGCTCCGCCGTCCAGCAACAAAATCGCGCGCACCTTATCAAGTTCATCATCAGCCAGAAAATAACAACCCCTGGCGGCAAACTCGCGCTTAACCTCATCATAAACCGAATCCAGCACAATCACCGATTGCTCGCTGGCGCAAACCACACCATTATCAAAGGTTTTGGAATGAATGATCGAACTTACCGCCATTTTTAAGTCGGCAGTTTCATCAATTACCGCCGGCACATTGCCCGCGCCCACGCCAACGGCCGGCTTGCCGGAGGAATAGGCCGCTTTAACCATGCCGGGGCCGCCGGTGGCTAAAATCAAATCCGCCTCGCGCATCACCAGATTAGTCAGCTCCAGGCTGGGCTCGTTAATCCAACAAATAGTGTTGCGCGGCGCGCCGGCCTGCAAAGCAGCGTCGCGCATAACCCGCGCCGCGGCAATAGTGCTTTCTTTAGCGCGGGGATGCGGCGAGAAGATGATGGCGTTGCGCGTCTTCAGCGCCAGCAAAGCCTTAAAAATAGCGGTGGAGGTTGGATTGGTGGTGGGCACAACCGCCGCCACCAGCCCCACCGGCTCGGCAATCTTCTTAAAGCCATAGGCCGGGTCCTCCTCAATCACGCCGCAGGTCTTCATATCCTTATAAGCGTTATAAACATACTCCGCCGCGTAATGATTTTTTATAATTTTATCCTCCACGACACCCATACCGGTTTCCGCCGCCGCCAGTTTAGCCAAGGGAATACGCTGACGGTTAGCCGCCATGGCCGCCGTAAAAAATATTTTATCCACCTGCTCCTGCGAGAAAGTGGCAAAAACGCGCTGGGCCTCGCGCATCTCTTTCAGCTTCACCGCCAGAGTTTCCGGGCTGTCAATTTTCATAATCACTACCCCCTGCCACAAATTTTTTAATTTTCATATAATTCAGCGCAAGCGTAGGTCTGCTGAACCTCGGTAAGACGCAGCAAACATTTTTGCCCTACCAAGGGCGCGCCGTTTTGTACCAAAATAACATAACCGTTCACCCGGCAAATTGCGTCATTTTTGTTAGCGTTATGCTTTTCGCAGAGAAAACAGTCCACAATATCACCCACCGCAAAGGGCGGCTGTTCAAAATCCGCAAAATCACCGGCCATCGGACGTACCACGAAATCTGCCATTTTCAACTCCGGATTGCCTTTAATGCAAAGTTTTTTACCAAAGCGTTTTTCCAGCGCGGCCTTATTCTCCCCCGCCGAACCAATTATGTAGGACGAAACCACCGGATTGGTTTCAATATAAATAGCTTTTTCTGTTGAATTTATGGCTAATTTAGCCAGATCAGCCATAATATTCACAAAAACGCTGGCCTCGGAGGGCACGCTGCCCTTGCCGCCGCAAAATGGGCAGGGACGCTCAAAAAGTTCTTGCAGGCTATGGCCATTTTTCTTGCGCGTCATCTCCAAAAGCCCCAGCTGAGTGAACCCCAGCACATTAGTTTTAACCCGATGCCGCTGCAACTCTTCATTAAGAGCGGCCAAAACGCTCTCCCGGTCGGCGTCCTCTTTCATATCAATAAAATCCACAATAATAATGCCGCCCAGGTTGCGCAGCTGCATTTGCCGCGCCACTTCCCGCGCCGCTTCCATATTGGTACGCAGCACCACGTTGGCAAAACTCTGGCTGGAACTGCCTACATATTTACCGGTGTTAACATCAATAATGGTAAAGGCCTCCATATGCTGAATAACCAGATAACCGCCGCATTTTAACCAAACTTTATCCGCCAGCGCCTGGTGCAGCTGGGCCGACATATTATAAACCGCCATAATATCACAGCGGGGCTGTTCAATTTTAGGCAGACATTCCGGCGCAGTGCAGGAAGCCAGCGCGGCCAGCCGGGCGGCAGTTTGCGGACTGTCAGCATAAATATGCGCAATATCACCGCTAAATACATCGCGCACCACCCGCTCCAGCAGACCGGAATCATGATAAAGCAGAGTTACAGCCGAGGCGGCGGCATTTTTGCCCAGCAGCCACTTCCACAGTTTAAGCAGACTACGGACGTCCCGCGCCAGTTCGTCTTCTCCCGCCGCCAAGGCGGCTGTGCGAATAATCGCCCCCATGCCCTGGGGCAACAGTTGACGCACCTGCGCTAATAAACGCTGGCGCTCGTCTTCGTCCTCAATGCGCCGGCTGATGGTTACACTGCCGTTAGTCGGCAACAACACCAAAAACCGACCCGGAAAACTGGGATTCATCGTCAGCCTGGCGCCTTTGTTGCCGGTGGCCTCTTTCACCACCTGCACCATAATCTCCTGGCCGGGGCGCAAAACCTTATCAATGGCAAGCTCCGGCTCCTGCAAACGGCCCTCGGCGTCAAGCCTGGGAGCCAGCGTATCGCGCAAATGCAAAAACCCGTTGCGCCCGGCGCCAAAATCCACAAACGCCGCCTGCATACCCGGCAAAACATTGTCCACCCTGGCCTTATAAACGCTGCCAACCATATTGCGGTCGTGCTCGCGCTCAAACAAAACCTCGGTCAGCGTGTCATCCTCCAACAGCGCCACCATCGTTTCAAATTCATCCTGTTTAACAATTATATTGCGTTCCATAAATAAACCTTTCATATCAAAACTATGGTATCACAAACAGACTTATGGTTCCCGGCGCTGACCGTCCACCGCCTGAATCAGTAACGCCACTCTGGCCAGGCGATAAGGCAGTCCGGGCGGCAGCAGATACTGCAAAACCTCGGTGGGTTTAACGCTGCCGCCCTCCGCAAAGGGAATCTCCAAATGCAGAATATTATCCTGCCAGTCCAGATTTTGTACACCGGCGCGCAGATTGATTACTTTATCCCGCTTTTTAGGACGGCGGCGCACAATTTCAATTTTATCCGCCGCCAGAAAATCCGCGCTTTTAGCGGCCAATTCTGCCCGCAAATCCGCGCTTAGCCGCTGCGGCAGTTCCGCCTCATAAACAGCCAGATTAATTTGGGCCATCAAGGCCGGCTCCGTATCCGGTACATTTCTGGCCGATAAAACGCGTACATTCTCCGGCAAAGCCAGATTTAAACGCCGGCAAACCTCATCCGGCGCAACCTCCGCTTTCAGCTGCAGATCTCCCTGCTCGCGCCGGCCCTCCTGGCCAACGCCGCGCGGCGGCCCAAAACTGATTTTAGGATGTGGATTGAAGCCCTCGGAATAAGCCGCCGGCAACCCCGCCCGCAACAAAGCCCGGTTAAACAGCTTTAATAAATCCAAATGAGAAAGAAATTTCAAAACGCCGCTCACCTGATAAACAAAACGGATCATCAACTAACCACCTCGCTTTGCCCCGAATCGTTGCAGTAATGATTATCACAGCCCAGGGCCTGGCAAATGCCACAGCCGTTGCAGGGGCCCTGGCGGCAATCCAGCGTCTTCTCCGCCCGGCCGGCCTTTTGCCATTCCAGCCAAAGCCATTTTTGGCTAACGCCGCAATCAATATGCGCCCAGGGCAAACACTCCTGCGGCTGCAAAAAACGCTCCGCATACCAGGCGGGATCTAATCCCGCCTGCTCAAAAGCTTGCAGCCACCTGTCATAGGAAAAGTGTTCATGCCAGCTGTCAAACTTGCAGCCCAGATTATGCGCCGCCAACAAGACCTTGCCCAACCGCCGGTCGCCGCGGCTGAACACCCCCTCTAAAAAGCTAAGTTCAATATCATGGCAGTTCAATTTTGTGCCGCGCAGATGCTTAAACTCGGCCAAAAGCAGTTCCCGCTTGCGCAATAACTCCGCCCGGCTGTTCTGGCCAAACCACTGAAAAGGCGTATGCGCCTTGGGCACAAAAAATGCCACGCTGACGGTGATATTCAAGGGGCGGCGCGGTTTATCTTCTCCGCCCCGCGCCCGGCCCAGCGCCAGAATTTGCCGGGCCAGACGAGCAATTCCCCGCAGATCGTCGTCGGTTTCATAAGGCAGGCCCGCCATAAAATAAAGCTTAATCGTATTCCAGCCGGCCGCCAGCGCCGCCTGCACCGCCGCAAAAATATCCTCCTCGCTCACGCCCTTATTGATAATATCCCGCAGGCGCTGCGTCCCGGCCTCCGGAGCTAAAGTCAGCCCGCCCTTGCGTACCGTTTGCAGCTTTTCCGCCAAGCCGACGGAAACTGCGTCCACCCGCAGGCTGGGCAGCGACACGCTGACGCCGTCCTGGCTATGCTCGGCCAAAAGCTGGTCAATCAGCGAACCAACGCAGGAATAATCCGCCGTGGAAAGGCTGATCATGCCCAACTCATCATAACCGGTGGCGGCCAAAGCTTTGGCCGCCTGTTCGCGCAGCACTTCCGGCGATTTTTCCCGCACCGGGCGATAAATAACGCCGGCCTGACAAAAACGGCAGCCCCGATTGCAGCCGCGCATAACCTCAATCACCGCCCGGTCATGCACAATCTGGGCAAACGGCACAATCTGGTTGGTAGGGAAAGGCGCCCCGTCCATATCCTGCACCACCCGTTTGAGAATCCGCTCCGGCGCGGCCTCGTCCACCAACATAGCTTGCAGCCGCCCATCTTCCGCATAAACCGGCTGATATAATTTAGGAACATAAATCCCGGCCAGGCTGGCGGCACGGCGCAAAAATTCATCTTTAGACAAATTCGCTGCCCGACAGCTTGTATACAAATCCAGCAGTTCCAGTTCCACCTGTTCGCCCTCGCCGATAATAAACAGATCAAAGAAATCAGCCAAAGGCTCCGGGTTATAGGCGCAGGGGCCGCCGGCCACCACCAGCGGCCATTGCCAGCCCTCCCGCTCCGCCGCCAGTAAAGGCAGGCCGGCCAACTCCAACATATTCAAAATATTGGTAAAACTCATCTCATATTGCAGGGTTACACCAACAACGTCAAAATCGCGCACAGCGTGGTAATTTTCCCAGCTAAATAAGGGAATATTTTGTTGACGCATTAAATCCTCCAGATCCGCCGCTGGCGCAAAAACCCGCTCCAACAGATACTCTGGCCGGCTGTTGACAACCTCATACAAAATGCGCATCCCTAAATGCGACATGCCAATCTCATATAAATCCGGGAAAAGCAACGCCATGGTAGCCGCAGCCCGCCGCCAATCCTTTTCTATGCTGTTATATTCGCCGCCCAGATACTGCGCCGGCTTGTCCACATAAGGCAGAAGTTGGCTTTCCACCTCTGCCGCCCAGCTTTTTGCCGTTTTATACAATCAAATCGACTCCCTAAAATAATTTAACTATAATAAATTCGGCATAATTCTTTTATATCCTTTTCGGTATTCGTTTTTATTTAGTTTTGGACAGAAAATTTTCCCTAAATTCTTCCTTTTTTTCTTCCATTCGCTCATTCTCCAGCAGACGGAGCATATATAAATACGGAAGATTACGCTCTTCGCGCCAGGCCACCAGATAAAGCCAACCGGCCAACAACAACAAAAAACGCCGCAAACCAAAATAATAAACCGCGCCGGCCATAGCCAGCGCCGCCGACTTGCCCAACAACAGCAAAAAACGTGAACAGCCCAGCCAATGCCCGCCGCCCAACAGGCCGCGCAGCGCCTTGCCGCCGTCTAAAGGCAAAACCGGCAGCAAATTAACCGCGGCCAGCACAAAATTAGCCGCGAACAACTGCTGCCAGGCCAACGCCGCCGCCAAACCGGCCAACAGCAAATTGGCCGCCGGCCCGGCCAACGCCACATAACTCTCTCGCCATCCCTGACAGGCCGGCGGCACCTCCAGCGCCACGCCCAACAGCCAACGATTACGCAGACCGCCGGTCAGCCCCAAACCGCGCAAAGCCAGCCAATGCCCAAACTCATGCGCCAGCCAGGCGGCCAGCAAAAACAAAATTGCCGCAAAATTGCTATCCACAATCATTCCGGCCCCTTTACAAATAAAAACGGGTCCAGCGGCTGGCCGTCGCGCAGAACTTGGAAAAACAGGGTGCTTTCCTCTATCTGGCCCAAAATCTGCCCCTGCCGCATGGTTTCGCCAACGGCAACCGCCGGCTGCACCGCCCCCAAATAACAGCTCTCCACACCGTCGCGGTGGCGCAAAACAATTTTCTCACCGGGCGTTGCCTCAACAACTTCGCCAATCGCCGCCGCTTTAATCGCCTGTTGGTTCTGACAAAAAATTTTCAGCCCCTCCACCTTTAACCCCTGCTCGTCTATATCGCCAAAGGCGCTTTGCATCAAACCGCTGGCCGGCAGAATCATCACCAAATTCCCCTCATCGTCAGCGGCTGCCGTCTGCAAATAGTTCTCGTCTGGCTGATACTCTGCCGCAAGTTTGTCCGGTTCAGTCTGTTCGGCAGGAACCGGTTGCTGCTCCGCACCGTCCAGACTCTCGGCCTTATGTACCAAATCCTGCCATATATCAGCAAAACTGCTCACCGCCATAATTTGCTGTTCATCGGCAGAGGCCAACGCCACAATATAGCGCACGCCCTCGCCCAAAGCGCTTTCCTGATCATAAAGATAAACAATGCCGCCAAATAGCAGCAATGCCACCACCGCCTGCGCCAACATCCGTTGCACAAAAACCTGCCAAGGCGTTTTATCCCCACGGCCGTTCGCCTCGCGCCGCTGGCTGTCATAAGCATCAATGTTTCTGAATAAATCCCGGTTTGCCATAGCCACACTGCCTCCTTATCCTTTTTAAGGATATTTAAGGATATGCTTGCCTGCGGCCAAGTATAACAAAAAAATGCCCGGTTGTTGAACCAGACATTTTAGGTTAAAAATGATTGTGCGGCGTGCGCGCCAACACACCTTTGATAAACAGTTTTTCAATCCGCCGGTTAACATACGTCCAACGAAACTCCTGCGCTAACGAAATTGGCTTAATCAGCACCGAGTCCAGCCCCGCCAGGCCTGCCCCCAGAATATCCGTCATCAGTTGATCCCCCAGCATTAAAACACCCTCCGGCTGGCCGCCCAGCTGCTTCACCGCGCGCAGATAACCGCCCGGCAAAGGCTTACGGGCCTTGGGATAAAAGGCAATCTGCAAACGCCCCGCCAAATCCTGCAAGCGTTCCGCCGAATTGTTGGAAAGTAAACATGCCTTGATTCCCCAGGCCGGCAGCACCGCGAACCAATCCACCACTGCCGGCGAACACTCCCGGTTATTCCAGGTGGTAATCGTGTTATCTACATCTAAAAGCAGCCACCGATACCCCCTGGACTGTAAATCTGACGGTTTAATCAGCTCCAGCTTATCAAAATAGGCCACCGGCCTGAACAATCCGCGCATTATAAAGCCTTTCCCCACTCATTTATGCCTCGATATTCCAATACAAAAGACTTGTCAGGCTATCTACCGAGCCGTTCATATACTGTATCAGCACATCCGGCTGCAAACCAAAATAAATAGTCATAACCAGCAAAACGACCATCGGCGTCAGCTCATACCAATGAATATCCCGGCAATCCGCTAAAGCTGGCGGCAGCGCGCCGAAAGCCACCCGCTGGAAAGCCCACAGATAATAGCCCACCGCCAAAACAGCGCCCAAAGCTACCAGCAGCACCACCCAGCCAAAAACTCTGAAAACGCCCAGCATAACCGAAAATTCAGCAAAAAAACCCATAAAACCGGGGATACCCATAGAGGCGAAAAAGGCCAGAACTAGCAGCGTCATGGCCGCCGGCATTTTGCCGTAAAGCCCGCCCAGCCGGCTGATTAAACGCGTGCCGGCATGGTGCTGAATCACGCCGCAGCCCATAAACAACATGGCGGAAATCAAGCCATGCGCCACCATTTGGAAAACCGCTCCCAAAACCGCAATATTATCAAAGCTGGCAATCCCAATCAACACAAAGCCCATATGGCTGATTGAGGAATAGGCAATAATTTTTTTCAAATCGTCCTGCTTAAAGGCCACAAACGCCCCGTAAACAATGCTGAGCAGAGCCAACGCCACCACCAGCCAGGTATATTGGTGCGCAGCCGTTGGGCAAATCATATAAGCCACGCGAATCAGGCCGTAACCGCCCATTTTCAGCAACACACCGGCCAACAGCACCGACGCCCCAGTGGGCGCCTCAACATGCGCGTCCGGCAGCCAGGTATGCACCGGCACCACCGGCAGTTTGACACAGAAAGCAAACAACAGCGCCGGGAAAACCAAAAACTCCAGGTTAAGGCTAAGGCCAACCGAGGTAATCTCCGGAATAGAGAACGTATAATAACCCAAAACGCCTGCCGCATTAAAGAACATCGCGCCAATCGCCAGCAGCATCACCAGAGAGGCCACATGAGTATAAATCAGAAACTTCATCGAGGCATAACTGCGGCGCTCGCCGCCCCAAATGCCAATCAGGAAGAACATTGGGATCAGCACAATCTCCCAGAAAATATAGAACAGGAAGAAATCCAGGGCCGAGAACACACCCAGCACGCCGGTTTCCAAAACCAGCAGCAAGCCAAAATAAAACGGCGCGCGTTCCACAACGTCCCAGGAATACAAAGCCACCAAAAAACAGAGCAGCGTCGTCAGCATAAACAGCGGCAGGGACAGGCTATCCAGACCAACCGCAAAGGAAACGCCAAAGGCCGGAAACCAAACGCTATCCTGCACAAACTGATAGCCGCTAAGGGTTGTATCATAATCGGCCAGCATAATCAGGCTGCCCAGCAGCGCCGCCCCGGTGCAGGCCAGCGCCACATATTTAGCCAGCTGCGGCTGCCTGCCCAAAAAGAACAGCAGCAACGCGCCCGCCAATGGTAAAGCAAGCAAAATCGTGATAATACTCAATTTATAGCCACCTCTTTCTCGCCTATTTTACCAGGGCATAACATTATTCAAAAGCGCACTGCTGCAAATTTCCGTCAGCCAGTTGGGCAACAGGCCGAAACCCAGCAGCAAAGCCACCGAAAGCCAAACCGCTAATTGATAGGAACGGCCGCCGTTCCGCCCTGCCGGCAGCAGTTCAATCTCCGCCGGGCGCATATACATCTCGCGAATGACGGCTGCATAATAAACCAGCGAAAGCGCGCTGTTCAGCACCAGAATCAGCGCCAGCACCGTATACCAGCCGCCAACGCCCACCGCCGAAACCACCATCAGCATTTTACCCCAAAAACCCAGCAACGGCGGTACGCCGCCAAAGGACAGCAACACCAGCATAAGCGCCGCCGCCAAACCGGGCATTTGCTTAGCCAAACCGCAGAAGTGCTGCATAGTTGTACCGCCTTTACGCTCCAGAACCAACTGAAGGGCAAAGAAACAGGCAATCGCCATTAGAGCATGCGCCAAAATATGCACAAAAGAACCAACAACACCGCTGCCGCCGACAACAAAGCCAACGCCGATATTACCGGCATGCGCCACACTGGAATAAGCAATCATTCTTTTTACATCATGCTGTTTTAGGGCCAGCACATTACCTACCGTCATTGTAGCGACGCACAGCAGGCCCAAAAGCAGAGCGGCCAGCGGCGCAAACACGGTGGAATAAACAACGATTATTTTCAGCGCCACCACAAAAGCGCCTTTTTGCGTTACGCCGGATAAAAAGCCGGTAGTTGGCGAGGAAGAGCCGGTATAAGTATCCGCCGCCCACCAATGAAAAGGCACCAGAGCCATTTTATAGCCAAAGCCAGCCAGCAACAGCACCAAGGCCACAATCAACAACGGGTGCGCCCCCAGCAAAAGCATCACGCTGGCGCAATCCTGCAAATTCATTGTGCCGGTAAAACCATAAACCAGCGACAGACCATACAAAATCAAAGCCGAGGCAAAAGCGCCGCTCAGAAAATATTTCAGCGCCGCTTCGCCGCCGTGCGGATTATCCAGCTCCGCCAAAGGCAGCACATAGGTTGTAATGCTCATCAACTCAAAGGCGACAATCATCGTGATAAAATCCGTAGAGCTGGGAATGATCAGCAGGCCCAGCATGGCCAGCAGCAGCAATGCGTAATATTCTCTGGCCCGATAAACTCTATCTGTAAAATCATGCGAACCAATCACATTCAACAAGGCCAGCCCCAGCAAC
Source organism: uncultured Bacillota bacterium (assembly GCA_948907985.1). Classification (GTDB taxonomy): domain Bacteria; phylum Bacillota; class Dehalobacteriia; order UBA4068; family UBA4997; genus Avidehalobacter. Next base: position 2,235 of record CAQWMM010000030.1, on the reverse strand, counting down.
ATCACCTTAACCAGTATGGCAAAGTTATTAATACAATAGCCGCCGCCCAAAATGAACTCGTTTACATCCCAAAGCGACAAACACATCAGCAGGTCGGCCGCCAGACCACCTGCCGCCACCAACCAGGCCATTTTCCGCCCCCGACCGGGCAGCAGCATGATAATTACCGCCAATACCAACAACAGCAGTTCCGGCAGCAGCATAATCAACTGTTCGAGAGTCAGTGAACTCATTTATCGCACACCCCCCAGCAAGTCGATAATATAAGCAGTTCCCTGCTCTACCATATCCGTAACCGGCGCCGGCCAAACGCCCAGCGCCAGCACCAAAACGCCCAGCACCAGCAGCGGCACCGTCTGAAACCACTGCAAATCATGCGGTTTTTTCTCCTGCAAATCCGTTGAAGGCTGACCAAAATAGGCTCGCTCCAACGCCCAAAGATAATAGGCAGCCGTAACAATCATTGAAAGCATGGCAACCACCGTCAGCCCTTTGTTTACGCTGAACGCCCCTAAAAACACCTGCAATTCCGGGATAAAACCCAGCAGACCGGGCAGCCCGACCGAAGCGAAAAAAGTAAACACCGTCAGGGCAGAAAGCCGCGGCAGAACCGAAGCCACGCCGCCCAAATCGCCAATCCGCCGCGTACCAACGCTGTGCTGCAAAATACCACAGACCATAAACAGCATCGCGGAAATCAAACCATGCGCAAACATTTGCAGCACCGCGCCGTTAAACGCTCTTTCCTGCAACACCGCCAGACCAAACAGCAGCAAACCCATGTGGCTTACTGAGGAATAGGCAATCATCTTCTTCAAATCGTCCTGCGCCAAGGCCAACAACGCGCCCCACAACATACTGATTACGCCCAACACCGCCATAGGCGGGGCATAATGCACCGCCGCCTCCGGCATCAGGCCAAAGGCAAAACGCACCAGACCATAACCGCCCATTTTCAGCATTACCGCCGCCAGAAAAACTGAACCACCTGTCGGCGCTTCAACGTGCGCGTCCGGCAGCCAGGTATGAAATGGCACAGTGGGAATTTTCACCGCAAAACCAAAGAACAGCGCCGGGAAAATCAGATATTGCAAATTCAGCGGCAGGCTGACAACGCCGGAACGCAACATTTCGCTGATATCCACAAAACTAAAAGTAAGATTACCGTTTTGATAATAATTGAAAAGCACAATCGCAAAAATGCCAACCAACATTACCAAAGAGGCAACATGCGTATAAACGAAAAATTTAATTGCCGCATAACGCCGCCTTGGCCCGCCCCAACCCAAAATCAGGAAGTACATCGGGATCAGCACCAATTCCCAGAACAGATAGAACAGGAAGAAATCCAGCGCCGAAAAAACGCCGATAAGACCGCACTCCAGCAGCAGCAACAACGTAAAAAAAGTACGCAAATCCTTATGTTCATCGTAGGAAAGAAGCACAACCAGCGGTGTGAGCAGGCTGGTTAAAAAAATCAGCGGCATACTCAATCCGTCCAGACCTACGGTATAGGTAATACCCAGCGCGGCAATCCAATCTAGGGAGCTGAAGAACTGATAACTGCCGGAAGTCAGCTGCCAATCATAACCGACCAGCATAATCAAATTGACAAGCAGCGGCAACAGAGAAATTACCAATGCCAAACCCTTAATAAATGAAGTTTTTTTATTAAGCGTGCCGCCAATAAAAAGCACAGCCGCGCCAAGCAGGGGCAAAAACAACAGCAGATTAAGCAAATTTAATCCATTCATAGCAGACTCACCCCTCCAATCGCCACCAGCAACAGAACGAACACGCCGCCCAGCACCAAAGCCAGATAACCTTGCAGCCCACCGGCCGCATAGCGGCGCATATAGCCGCCAAAGCCGCCGACCACAAAGCAAAAGCCGCGAATCAAGCCGTCCACCACATAATAATCAAACCAACGGCAAACATCAGCCAACCATAAATTAATCTTAGCCGTCAAATTAACCAGACCGTCAACTATATATTTATCCACAAAATCGGCCAGCTCCGCAAAACGCACCGCAAACCACCAGGATATTTTTTCATATAATCTGTCAATATAGTAGCGGTTAAGTAAAAGCTTATGAACCGGCGCGCAGGCTTTGGCGGCCTTATCCGCCGAAAAAACATTAAAGAAGTAAACCGCAGCCGAAAGGCCAATGCCCAGCACAACCGCACAAATGGAAATAATCATTGGCAGATGAGTCGGCGCAGAGTGAACATGCC
>CAQWMM010000029.1 GCA_948907985.1 uncultured Bacillota bacterium | reverse complement strand
CAATACCCATTATATTTTCTCCTTATCTTGCTATTGATTTCCCCTAAGAAGAATGGTATAATAGATTTACCATTCTCCTTAGAGGGTTTGGTTTATAAGACAATCGGTTCGTTTGTTAGGCGTTTTACCGGTTGTCTTATTTTTTCAGGCTTTCACTAACCATTTTTATACCCTTGATTATAATATTAGTTTTTGTCGTTCCCAGTTGTTCGGCACAATCTTTCAAAATATCATTTTCAGACTGTGTCAGGCGGATTTCTAATCGTAAGTTTCTTGGATTATCGGTTAGCTTTGTGCCTTTCTTTAAGGGCGTCATATTTTCACGCTCCTTTCCTTGCCCACACAAACATTATATATCATCGTACGGGCAAAGTCAAGCTGTTTTTGGAAAAATTTGACAAAACCTAAATTTATATGCTATAATATGCCCACAAAGAGTTGAAACTTAAATTGGCGGTTAGCCCTCAGGAGTAAAATATACATCTGTGAACGGTGTAATGTTGAATGATTGGGGGATTGGGGCCCTCTCCATTTTGTTCTGCGGGGAGGTGATGCAATGTTTTGGTTAAGCATAGCGGCCATAATTATGCAAGCTGTTCAGCTTGGTATACAGGTTGCCGAGTTTATAATAAATCATGGCAAACAAAAATAACCGCCCTCTCTGCAAAATGGTGCGGTTATTTTTAGCCAAATCCTGCGGGCTGACCTGATTTGAGGGCCAGCTCTTTGTATTTTTATTATATCATAAGAATAAAGAAATTGCAAGTGTTTTCGGCTTGAAAAATACAGAAAATCGGCTATCAGTTGTCGCAGTCTGCGTAATCAATCCGAAAATAATCAAGCCAGGCCTTAAATCTATCCTGCATACTCAAACAGGTATCCCGCAAAAAGCCCGGTTCCCTATCCCACTCCTGCAAACCGCGATAATAAAAAAGTTTGGCGTCATCAGAAATTATAAACGGCACAATGCCATACTTCAAGCACTCCTTCAGCAGCAACAAACGCCCCACCCGGCCGTTGCCGTCGGCAAAGGGATGAATCCGCTCAAAACGCACATGAAAATCCAAAATATGCTCCAGGGTTTTGGGCGCGGCGGCATACGCCTGCAAAAGCCGCCGCATTTCCCCGGCCACCTGCTCCGGCGGCGTTGTCGGCCTGCCGCCAACCTCATTGGGGTATTTTTTATAAGCACCCACCGCAAACCATTCTTTGCGGCTGTCGCTGGTGGAGGTTTTCAAAATCTTATGCAGCTTTTGAATAAACTGCTCGTCAAGCGGCGCTTCGGCCTGCTCGATAACCTCGTCAATACAGCGGAAATGATTGGCGGTTTCCACAATATCATCAACATTCAGGCTTTCAGATGCTGAATTGACGGTGTTGGTTTCAAAAATATAGCGGGTTTGCTCCGCCGTCAAACGGCTGCCCTCAAGATGATTGGAATTATAGGTAAACTCCACCTGCAATTTGTGATAAATACCGTTAGGCAGGCCGCTGGCCTTTTCCGCCCGCAAAATTGCCAGCAGACTTTCCGGGCGCTTGTCAGAATTTTTAATCACATAATCCGCCATCAGAGTAATTCAGCCGGCCAGAACAGCCTCGGCCACCGCTTTGCCCATAGCGGCGCAGCCAATTTTTTGTTTGCCCTCGCTCATAATATCCCCGGTACGCAGCCCCTTGTCCAACACGGCGTTGACGGCGGCCTCCACCGCGTCGCTCTCCTGATCCATATCAAAGGAATATTTCAGCATCATTGCCGCAGCCAAAATTGTACCAATCGGGTTGGCAATATCCTGCCCGGCAATATCCGGCGCGGAACCATGAATCGGTTCATACATCCCGACGGTGCTGTCACCCAAACTGGAGGAAGGAATCATGCCGATTGAACCGGTAATCATGCTGGCCTCGTCCGATAAGATGTCGCCAAACATATTTTCCGTAACAATCACGTCAAACTGCGCGGGATCTTTAACCAGCTGCATAGCGGTATTATCCACCAGCATATAATCATAGGCCACGTCCGGATACTGTTCGGCAATCTGATAGCCCAGTTCGCGCCACAGTTTGGAGGTATCCAGCACGTTAGCCTTGTCGATCATTGTAACCTTGTTGCGGCGTTTCTGCGCCATCTTAAAAGCAATATGCAGCATCCGCTCTATCTCATGCGTGGAATAGCTCATCACATCAGTAGCCTTTTTTTCGCCGTTGGGCAGGGTTTCGGTGGTATGCTCGCCAAAGTAAACGCCGCCGATCAGCTCGCGCACAATCACCAGGTCAATCCCCCGCGCCACAATTTCCGGCTTTAAGGGCGAGGCGAAGTCCAGCTGCGGAAACAGCCGCGCCGGGCGCACATTGGAATACAGCCCCATGGCCGCGCGCAAACCCAGCAGCCCCCGCTCCGGCCGAATATCGCCGGGCAGCTTATCCCATTTATAACCGCCGATCGCGCCCAGCAGCACGCTGTCGCTGGCGCGGCAGGCCGCAATCGCTTCGTCCGTCAGCGGCACGCCGTATTTATCAATCGAACAGCCGCCCATATCAACGTCGGTATAATTAAACTGGTGGCCGAACTTATCGGCAACCGCCGCCAGCACGTCCAGCGTGGCGTTCACTATCTCCGGGCCGATGCCGTCGCCCCGGATTACGGCAATATTTTTTTCCATATAATCACAAACCTTTCTATGTTAATCTTTTCTATGTCGTTTAACCCTCTCCGTCATCCAGCTTTGCTGGATGCCACCTCTCCCAAGGGGAGAGGCAAGTTTAAAACCGCTTCACACATAGGAAAACTATTTAAACCTGGCTCCCCCTCTGGGGGAGCTGTCTATTTACTAAAAGTAAATAGACTGAGAGGGCGCTCATTATTTAATCGAATTTAGTAAGCCGCCCTTGGCGATAATGTTCTGAATAAATTCCGGAAACGGCTCCGTCTGATAGGTTTCCCCCTTGGTGAGGTTCTTAATCTCGCCGCTGTCAAAGTTGATTTCCAGCTCGTCGCCGGCGGCAATGCGGTCAGTTTCGGCACACTCCAAAATCGGCAGACCAACGTTGATTGAATTGCGGTAGAAAATGCGGGCAAAGCTTTTGGCAATCACACAGGCAATGCCGGAGGCCTTAATGGCAATCGGCGCATGCTCGCGCGAGGAGCCGCAGCCGAAATTGAAGCCGCCCACCATAATGTCGCCGGCCTTAACCCGCCGCACAAAGTCTTTATCAATATCCTCCATGCAGTGCGCCGCCAGCTCCTGATGATTGGCGGTGTTCAGATAGCGCGCCGGAATAATCACGTCCGTATCAATATTATCTTTATATTTATGCACTAAACCTTTAGTAATCATTTCAGTACCTCCCTATGCTCTGGCCGTTGCGTCCGGCGCGCAGATATAACCCGTCAGCGCGCTGGCCGCCGCCACCGCCGGGCTGGCCAGATATACCTCAGAGCCGGTGTGCCCCATACGCCCCACAAAATTACGGTTGGTGGTAGCCACGCAGCGCTCGCCGTCCGCCAAAATACCCATATAACCGCCCAGGCAGGGGCCGCAGGTGGGCGTGGAAACCGCACAGCCCGCATCAATAAAATCGGCCAGATAGCCCAGCTCCAGGCATTGTTTATAAACCTGCTGGGTGGCCGGGATAATGATTACGCGCACGCCCGGCGCCACCTTATGGCCGCGCAGAATCTCCGCCGCCTGCGCCATATCCGCCAGCCGGCCGTTGGTGCAGGAGCCGATTACCACCTGGTCGATTGCAATATCGCCCAGCTCGGCCACCGTTTTGGTGTTCTCCGGCAGGTGCGGCAAGGCCACCGTGGGCTGAATCGCCGCCAAATCAATCTCATAAACCGCGGCGTATTCCGCGTCGTCGTCCGCCTGATAAACGGCGGGCGGCATTTTTTCCCGCTCTTTCAAATATTGCAGGGTAATTTCATCAACCGCAAAAATGCCGTTCTTCGCCCCGGCCTCAATCGCCATATTCGCCATACAAAGGCGGTCGTCCATCGCCAGCTCGGCCAAACCATCGCCGCTGAACTCCATGGACTGATAAAGCGCGCCGTCCACGCCAATAATGCCGATAATATGCAGAATTACATCCTTGCCGCTGACGTAGGGGTTCTTTTGGCCATGCAGCACGAATTTAATCGCCTCCGGCACTTTAAACCAGGCCTTGCCCCGCGCCATACCGGCAGCCAAATCGGTGCTGCCCACGCCGGTGGAAAACGCGCCCAGCGCGCCGTAGGTGCAGGTGTGCGAATCCGCGCCGATTACCAACTGCCCGGCGGTAACCAGCCCCTGCTCCGGCAGCAGAGCGTGCTCCACGCCCATACAACCCACGTCGTAATAATGCGTAATGTTATGTTTGGCGGCAAACTGCCGGCACTGCTTGCACTGCTCGGCAGCCTTAATATCCTTGTTCGGCGCAAAGTGATCCATCACCAGAGCAATCTTATCTTTATTAAAAACCTCGGTAAAGCCGGCCTTTTCAAACTCATTAATCGCCACCGGCGTGGTAATATCGTTGCCCAGACACAGATCCAGGTCGGCCATAATCAGCTGACCGGGCTTAACGCTGTCCAGTCCACAATGCGCGGCCAGAATCTTCTGGCTCATAGTCATTCCCATTACTATCTCCTCCTCGGACTGCCATAAAGCGTCCATCTTTGAGTTTGTCTTTTCACTCAAGCCGGTCAACGTACCTTTAGTACGCCTCCCTTCGTTCAAGACGCGCTCAAATCTGGATATTTTCCGACAATCCTCTAAATTCTATTATTTGTTCCAAACTTCATACAGCCGGTTGGCGGCGCTCAGCAGCGCGTTCAAAGAGGCGTCAATAATATCGTTATCAATGCCGGCGCCCCAGCAGACGTTGTTATCCCGGTCTTCCAAACCGACATAAGCAATAGCCTGCGAAGTAGAACCGGAAGTCAGCGAGTGTTCCTCATAGGTAACCACATGAATTTTTTTATCCAGCAGCTGCTCCAGCGCCTTGGTTACGGCGTTTAAGCGGCCGTTGCCGGTGGTTTGCAGGCGGGTAGTCTGGCCGTGCAGCTTCAGTTCCACATCGGCGTACATAATCGCCTTATCGCTGAACGAATATTTACCGTAAGAAATAGGATGCTCAATATTAACATACTGGGTGAGGAAAATATCGCGAATTTCTTCGTGTGAAAGCTCCTTATGCAGGTGATCGGAAACGCTCTTAACCGCATAACCGAAATCCTCGCGCATTTTCTGGGGCATATTAAAGCCGTATTTAGTCTGCATCAGATAACCGATGCCGCCCTTGCCGCTCTGGCTGTTGATCCGAATTACGTCGGATTCATACTCGCGGCCCACGTCGTGCGGATCAATCGGCAGATAAGGCACCGTCCAGCCGTGCAGGTGTTTTTCCTCATGCCACTTCATGCCCTTGGCAATCGCGTCCTGGTGCGAACCGGAAAAAGCGGCGAAAACCAGCCGCCCGCTGTATGGCTGACGCTCGTAAACGTGCATGCGGGTTACTTTCTCATAAACTTTGGTAATCTCGGTAATATCGCTGAAGTCCAGTTCCGGGTCAACGCCATGGCAGAACATGTTCATCGCCAGGGTTACAATATCCACGTTGCCGGTGCGCTCGCCGTTGCCAAAAAGCGTGCCCTCAATGCGGTCGGCCCCCGCCAGCATACCCAGTTCCGCGTCGGCCACGCCGCAGCCCCGGTCGTTATGCGGATGCAGAGAGAGAATCACATTATCGCGGTATTTCAGATTGTCGCTCATATATTCAATCTGGCTGGCGTAAACATGGGGCAGGCTCATCTCCACCGTGGCGGGCAGATTGATAATCACCGGCCAGTCGGCGCGCGGCTGCCACACGTCCAGTACCGCGTTGCAGATTTCCAGCGCAAATTCCATTTCCGTACCGGTGAAACTCTCCGGCGAGTATTCAAAACGAATATTGCCGGGCATATCCTTGATGTATTCGTTCATCAGCTTGGCGCCCTCAACGGCGATTTCAATAATGCCGGGCTTTTCCATATGAAAAACCTGCTCGCGCTGGGCCAGTGATGTAGAATTATACAAATGCACAATGGCGTTTTTTGCGCCGCGCACCGCCTCAAAGGTTTTGGCAATGATATGTTCCCGGCTTTGCGTCAGCACTTGCAGGGTTACATCGTCCGGCACCAAATCCTGCTCAATCAACGTACGCAGAAAGTCATATTCGGTTTCGGAGGCAGCGGGAAAACCCACCTCAATCTCCTTAAAGCCAACTTTCACCAGATATTTGAAAAACTCCAGCTTTTCATCCAGGCTCATTGGCACAATCAGGCTCTGGTTGCCGTCGCGCAAGTCCACGCTGCACCATACCGGCGCTTTATCAATATATTCTTTATGCGCCCATTTCAGTTCATTAACCGGCGGCATAAAATAGCCGCGCTGGTAGCGGTCATAATTCTTCAATCTATATTCCTCCTGTTCTGCGTTTAATTTATATAAATTTTACTTTTGGTCAAAAATATTAAGGTTATTAGAATATTATAGCCCCATTTAAGCCGGTTTGTCAACCGCTGGCCTGCATATATTTGCAATATTTTAGATTAAATTAAAATACCGCTAAAAAATATGTTTCTATTAATTACAAATTTTGCTTGACATAAACATTTTTATTTTATAATAAATTACATAAAGAGCCGACCTGTTTATCGATCAGCCCTCATATTTAACTATAAAAAATAGCCGTTGCCTATTAGCGTAAGAACGGCTATTTTTGTATCCGAATTTTGCTCATAACAGATAATTACAGCCCAAATTGCTGCAAACTTGCGGTTTTTCTGGCCGTATGATTTTCCTTTGTTGGCAATAGCTGCCGAAAAGCCGCCAAATAGCCAGCCCCTGGCGGGGCTGTTTTTTTTTACCATTGCATTGCCCCCAACCCCTGTGCTAGAATGACATCAAGCTAAGCTAAACGAAACAATCAAACACGTTAACAACGTCGACAACGTTAACCAGCTTAACAAAAAGGAGAGGTAAGATTATGAAGAAAATATGGAGTATTATTTTAACCGTCGCACTGTTTGGTATGCTGAGCAGCACCGCCCTGGCCGCGGACAGCAGGCAGCAGCCCCAGGATGAACTTTGGCAGTACATCCAAAGCAGCAACAGCTTTTGGGACAGCATTATGAAACAAATCGGCTACACCCCGGAACAGAACACCACCAAACCGGGAACTACCGAAAAACCGGGCACAACTGATAAACCGGGCACGACCGAAAAGCCCGGCACAACCGATAAACCGGGCACGACCGAAAAGCCCGGCACAACCGATAAACCGGGCACGACCGAAAAGCCCGGCACAACCGAAAAACCAGATACCAACACCACAACCAACGACAGCTATGTAAATCAGGTTTTGCAGCTGGTTAACCAGGAGCGGGCGGCCCGGGGCCTTAGCAGCTTGAAACTGGACGCGAAAGCCTCGGCGGCGGCTCAGGTCAGAGCGGCGGAATGTGCCCGCAGTTTCTCGCACACCCGCCCCAACGGCACCAAATGTTTCACTGCGCTTAAAGAGGGCGGCGTCAGCTACCGGCGCGCCGGCGAAAACATTGCCTACGGCCAGCGCAGCCCCAAATCGGTTATGCAGGATTGGATGAACTCCTCCGGCCACCGCGCCAACATTCTGAACAGCAATTACACCCACATCGGCATCGGCTACACCGTTATCAACGGCACGCCGTACTGGGCGCAGTTCTTTGTACAGTATTAATAAAAACCTGTTAATTGAATTTTTCGTATCTCATAATAAATTTCTTTTTCCCTTTATTTTTGCGGAGGCAGCCAACTTTGGCTGCCTTTTGCATTGGTTAAGGGCGGCCGGAGAGCCAAAATTTGGGGGCAAAATCAATCAGCGGGGGCATAGTTATACTGTGTACAAAAATTAAAGCTTTCATATTTTTATTGACTTGCGGCTTATAATAATGTATAATAATAAAGTATTGAATTAATTTGCGTCGGGTATTTGCCAATATATTTGGCTGCTTTTTTCCCGAAAGCGAGCTTGGCGACTATTAGTTATACAACAAACCTGCATAAAAATAAAAATCGATGCAGGAAATCCGCCGCAGAACCCCGGCAAACTGTATGTTATACGGTTTGTTTACATTCTGCCAAACAGGAAGGAGGAGCCGCTCTTGATTAAATTAGTAAATGTAAACAAGTTTTTTGGCAATGTCCACGTCTTAAAAGATGTTAATTTAGAGGTGGCCGAGGGCGAAAAACTGGTAATTATCGGCCCGTCTGGCTCCGGCAAAAGCACCACCGTAAGATGTATGAATTTTTTGGAAGAACCAACCTCCGGCGAGGTTTATATAAACGGCACCCGGCTTACCCATAAAAACAAGATTGAGATTGCCCGCAACACCACTGCGATGGTTTTCCAGCAATTCAATCTCTATCCCCACAAAACAGTACTGCAAAACCTGACCTTAGCCCCGATTAAACTGCAAAAAGTACCCAAGGCCGAGGCCGAGGATCTGGCTTATAAATATCTGGATATTGTGGGCCTGCGGGAAAAAGCCAACGTTTATCCCGCCACTCTTTCCGGCGGCCAGCAGCAGCGCGTGGCCATTGCCCGGGCGCTGTGTTCTCGCGCCAAAATTATTTTGTTTGACGAACCAACCTCCGCGCTTGATCCGGAAACTGTGCAGGAAGTTTTGGACGTTATGATTAAACTCTCGCAGGAAAATATTACCATGGTGGTAGTTACGCACGAAATGGGTTTTGCCCGCCAGGTGGCCGACCGGGTGATCTTTATGGACGACGGCCGGATTTTGGAAGAGGGTTCGCCGGAACATTTCTTTGTGAACCCCACCGAGGAGCGCACCAAAGCGTTTTTAAGCAAGATTCTTTAAAAGACGTCTTTTATATATCGCCGTTTGCCGGCGTATATTTAAGAATATATTAAAACTCTATTTAATAAGGAAGGGAAAAGAAATGAAAAAGTTATTTGCATTGCTGATGTCATTAACCCTGCTGTTGGCCCTGGCCGGCTGCGGCGGCGACCAGCCCAGCAACACTCCGAATCAGGGCGGCGCGCCTAATGCCAGCGCCAGCAGTATCACCCCGGCGGCAATTACGGAACGCGGCGTTTTGCGTGTAGGCGTTAAAACCGACGTACCCGGCTTTGGCCTGCAAAACATTGCCGACAACACCTATTCCGGCATTGAGATTGACCTCTCATATAAAATTGCCGAACAGTTGGGCGTAGATAAGGTGGAATTTACCCCGGTAACCGCCGCCACCCGCGGCCAGCTGCTGGATTCCGGCGATATTGATATGGTTGCCGCCACCTTCACAATCAACGAAGAGCGCAAACAGTCCTGGAACTTCACCACACCTTATTACACCGACGCGGTTTCTTTGCTGGTGAAGAATGACAGCGGCATTGAAAATTTTGAGGACTTGACCGATATTGTAGTTGGCGTAGCCACCGGTTCCACCTCTAAGGCCGCTTTGATCGCCGCCGCTGCCGAGGCTGGCGTTACGCTGGACGAAGACAAGAACTTTGCTGAATACGCCTCCTATCCGGAAATTAAGGCGGCGCTGGACGCAGGCCGCGTGCAGGCTTTCAGCGTTGACGGCTCCATTTTGGCCGGCTATCTGGATAACACCAACCACATTGTAGAATCCATCCGTTTCTCGCCCCAGGATTACGGCCTGGCCTCCAAGAAAGACGCCACCGAATGGGCTGAATATCTGGACGGTTTAATCACCGGCTGGCTGGCTGACGGTACTATGGCGCAGATTGTTGCCGATAATGGCGTTGTTGCTTCTTATACCGAATAATTTTGCGATATTGACCAAATACAAGCCTGCTTAGTCAGTATTACCAACAATTTTATTTTGGCGAACTTTAAGGAGCAGAGCAAATCTGCTCCTTACTTCGTTATAAAAGCCTTGTCCGGCTGCGAATAAGGCTTTTATAACGACGGCTGCGTCGCCGTCAATACCGAACCTGTTCACCAAAGGAGGCTTTCTTATAATATGTTACAACAAATTTTTGAGCTATGGCGCTGGCAGGACTTGCTGGCCTCTTGGCCGCGTTTTGCAACAGCCTTTCTAAATACCTTGGAAATTGCCGTTCTGGCTTTGCTGTTATCTCTGTTTTTAGGCGTTATCTTCGGCCTGATGTCTACGTCGCATAATCCGCTGCTGCGTATCATCGCCCGCGTTTATGTGGAGTTCTTCCAAAACACGCCGCTGGCTATTCAGGTGTTTTTCGTCTACTATGCCCTGCCCTATGCCGGCATCGTGCTGCATCAAATCCCTATCGGTATTCTTTGCGTGGGTATCTACACCGGCGCTTATATGTCCGAGGTGGTGCGCGCCGGTATCGGCTCTATCCCCAAAGGTCAGTTTGAAGCTGCGGCCTCGCAGGGCTTTACTTATATTCAGACCATGCTGCTGATTATCCTGCCCCAAACGGTAAAGATTATCCTGCCGCCGCTGGTCAATCAAATGGTCAATCTGATTAAGAACACCTCCATTGTGGCGATGATTGCCGGCACCGACTTAATGTACCGCGCCAACGCCTGGGCCACCAACGGTTATATGAGCTACGGCCCCTCCTATCTGGTTTGCGGCGTGCTCTATTTCGCCATTTGTTTCCCGCTTTCCACCTGGGCGCGCAATTATGAAGAAAGGCTGAAACGCCGGGATTCGCAGGCCAGCATGGAATTAGATAAAGTTGAGGAGGTGGTAGCCTAATGGATGCTTTCAATGCCGTTTTCACTCCGGATAATCTCAATTACATTATGCGCGGCTTTTGGATGACCGTTCGTGTGGCTTTCTTCAGTATTCTGTTTTCTATTGTTATCGGCACTGCTCTGGGTATCATCCGCAGTTACGGTAATTTTGTCCTGCGCAAACTGGCCGGCTTTTATATTGAACTTTTCCGCAACACGCCCAATCTGCTGTGGGTTTTCGTCTGCTTTATCGCGGCCCCTTTCCCCACCGCCTTTGGCCGGGCCTGCTTTGCTTATGTGCTGTTCACCTCGGCAATGATGGCGGAGATTGTGCGCGGCGGTCTAAACGCTATCCCCAAAGGCCAGTTTGAGGCCGCGTCATCGCAGGGTTTCACTCTGGCCGGCGCGCTCTGGTACATTGTAATCCCGCAATGTTTCCGCCGGATTATCCCCACCATGATGAGCCAGATTGTTACCGTTATCAAAGATACTTCGTTTCTGGCGCAGGTGGCTATCGGCGAGCTGCTGTTCAACACCAAAGATCTGATGGCCAAGCTGCCGGTCTATACCGGCCACGCACTGACCTTTCCCGAAGTAGCCTTGCTTTTTGCCTTTGCCATGCTGCTTTACTTTATACTTTGCTTTACCCTGTCCTGCACAGCGCGCTATATCCAAAAGCGCAACAACACCGCCACCAACCAGCGCGCCGAGGGCTAATATTTCAGACGGCAGGCAGTAATAATATCTTTTAGAAAGGAGTTATGCCATGAATACCAACTTAGCATATCAGGAAGATACCTGGGACGAATTGATTAACGGCCATATCGTGCTGATGTCGCCCCGGCCCAATATCAACCACAACCGGATTTCGTTTAACATTGCCCGTATTTTTGCCAATCATCTAGAGGGACGCAGCTGTGAGGCAATCGCCGACGGCACCGACCTTTATCTATCACCCAAGGATCGTTTTGTACCGGACGTGATGGTGGTCTGCGATCCCCATAAAAAAACCCGCAAAGGCGTCTGCGGCGCGCCCGACCTGATAGTAGAGGTGCTCTCTTTCAGCACCGCCAAACGCGACCGCGGCTATAAAATGCAGGCCTATGCCCAGGCCGGCGTTAAAGAATATTGGCTGGTCAGCCCCACCGATAAATCAATCGAGCAATATTTATTGCAGGACAACCAGCTGGTACTGCACGAAGTTTTTTCCCTGAACGGCGATTTCGCCCCGGAGGAAATGACCGAGGAAGAAAAGGCTGAGTTGGTTACAGAGTTTAAGTGCAGCCTTTATGACGATTTGGTGATTAAACTGGAGGCTGTTTTTGCCAGAGTGGATTAACAATTTTAGATTAACAATTTACAATAAATTTGTAATAAACATTAAAGGGCCAGCCGTTCCGACGCGTGTTCGGAGCGGCTGGCCCTTTATTTAACATCAAAAAAAGTTTACAGAATGAGCATAGCGTCGCCAAAGGAGAAAAAACGGTATTCCTCGGCCACGGCGGTTTGATAGGCCCGCATAATCAACTCGCGGTTGGCAAAGGCCGAAACCAGCATCATCAGCGTGCTGCCCGGCAGGTGGAAGTTGGTAACCAGCGCGTCGACGGCTTTATAATGGTAACCGGGATAGATGAATTTGCGCGTCCAACCGCTGCCGGGCTGCACCAAACCAGCCTCGGTGCTGACGGTTTCCAGCGTACGCGTGCTGGTAGTGCCCACGCTGACAATGCGGCCGCCCGCGGCGCGGCAGCGATTGATCAAATCGGCGGTTTCCGGCGTTACGGAGTAATATTCGGCGTGCATTTGGTGTTCCTCGATGTTTTCCACCTTAACGGGGCGGAAAGTACCCAAGCCAACGTTCAGCAGAACCTCGGCCACCTGCACGCCCTTGTCGCGAATTTTCTGCAATAGCTCATCGGTGAAGTGCAGGCCGGCTGTGGGCGCGGCGGCGGAACCGGGCTCTTTGGCATAAACGCACTGATAGCGTTCCGGATCGGCCAGCTTTTCATGGATATAGGGCGGCAGCGGCATACTGCCCAACTCGTCCAGCAACTCCATAAAGTTGCCCTGATAATCAAAGCGCAGCAGGCGCATGCCCTCCTCCACCACCTCCTGCACCTCTGCCGCCAGCTTGCCGGGGGCAAACTCCAGCCAGACGCCGGGGCGGGCTTTTTTGCCAGGGCGTACCAGGGCTTTCCAGTGGTGCAGATCTACCTGCTGTACCAGCAGAACCTCCACCAGACCGCCGCCGGCCTTAGTGCGCCGCCCCCAAAGACGCGCTGGCAGCACCCGGGTTTTATTCAGCACCAAAACATCGCCGGGGTTTAAATAATCCGGCAGATCATAAAAATGGCGATGCTGCAGACTGCCGTCCGCCCGATTCAGCACCAACAGACGCGAGGCGTCCCGCGGCTCCACCGGGGTTTGCGCAATCAGCCGCTCCGGCAGATCATAAACAAAATCTTCTAATTTCATATTAACCTAACCTCTTTTAACTTACCTTGCGAACCTCTAAAAGATTGGGATTTTCACCGCCGTAATAATGACGCAAAATCTCCATCGCGGAATAACCGTCTTTGGCCATACCAACCGCGCCGAACTGGCTAAGCCCCACGCCATGACCATAACCGCTGCCCACCAGCGTTACGCCGCCGGTTATGGTTACCGTAGCGGGTTTCTGCACGGCCGGTTTTTCCTCGCCGGAGGCCGACTGACCGCTGCCCAGAGCATATTGACCGGCGGAACTATACAAAAAAGCCTTGGCCAAATCGCCCAATATCTGTTGCGCACCTGAACTATCCTGCGCAATCACTTCTCCCCAGGCGCGTTTTTGCAGGTTGCCGGAAGCGTTCAATACATAAACCTCATCGCCCGCCACCACCTGCGCCGGTTCCGGCTTGGCGGCCGGCGTAATCACGCTGTCTTTAACCGCAAACAGATTGCTGCGCAGGCCCATCATTTGCCGCACCGCGTCGTTTTCCGCCACCACCTTAGCGCCGCTGCCCACCATTGTTACCTTGGTAGCGCGGCCGGAATTGGTCTGCTGGCCATCGGCTCCCAGATAGGAAATCTCCAGATAGACAAAGTTGCCGAAACTGCCCTCCTGCCCGGTGCGTTTCATCTGCGCCTTAGCCAGTTCAGCCAGCTTACTGGCCGAATAATCCACCTGCCAGTCCATATAGTTATAATTAACGTCATAGGGAGAGGCCACGCCGCGCAGATAAGGCACCGCCGCCCCGCCCCAAACATTCTCGTTATCTTCGGTGTGGCCGCCGGCGCTGCTGCAATAAACCGCCTCCACCACCTTACCGTCATAATACAAAACCTCGTGGGCGGTGCTGTCCACTGCGGCCACAATCACGTCGCCGCCCGCCGCCTTTTCCGCCGTATAGCCGCCGTAAACCTGATCGGCAGTGGAACGCCCCACATCATAGTAAGTGCCGCCCATATTAAAATAAGCATAGGAACGCGCCACAATGGCCTGAGCGCGCAAAGCCTCTTCCGGGTAACTATAAGTAAGTTCCTGGCCAACCACGCCGTAGAGGTATTCCTCCAGATCCAGCACGTTCAGCACATAACCATTGGTCAGCAGCGAAAAGTTGCCCCGATACTGTTTCTTATTATAAGTTAAAATATTATCGCCGCCGCCCACCGCCAGAATTGATACGCTAACGCCGGACGTACCCACCGACTGACCGTTGACATAAACCGTTATGCTGCTGCCGTTGCGCACAGTACGAATCGTATCGCCCTCGTCCACCTCGGCCAACAGCGCGGAACTCAAAGCGCCGCCGTTAATTCGGTAGGTACCGGCGGCCACTTTCAACTCTGCCGTGCTGACGCCGCTTTGCAGGCAAACCCGGATGTTGACGGCCAGCGCCGGCCTTAAACCGGCCAAAAGCAGCAGCAGAGTCATTGCCAGCAGCCCCAACAGGCGACAATATGTTTTGCTTATCTTTACCATAAAAATTTACCTCATTAAGATTTTACGCTTAACAATTTACATTTTTATCTGATTTAGCCGCTTGATTAATTCGTTTTTGCCATTTATTGTCAAAAATCAAAGGCTGCTGTTTGGGCTTAAAATAGCGATCTTTCTCGCTGTAAATACAGCCGCAGTATTTTTGCAGATAAAGGCCGCTTACGCGGGCAATTTCCTGCCCCTGGCGAAAATAGGGGCGAAAATCCTGATAAATAAATTGCAAACCGAACTCGGCCGCCGCCCGTTCGCCGCAAACTTTAATCAACTCGTGCTGCTGATAGGGGCTGACCAATAAGCTGGTGCAAAAAGCGGCAAAACCATGCTCCGCCGCAAACCGGGCGGCCTGCCGCAGACGCACGGCGTAGCAGAAACCACAGCGCCCCGGGGCCTGTGGGCGGCTCATTTGGCGGTTAAGTTCGCCCAGCCAGCCCTCCAAATCATAATCGTCCAGCAAAGCAAAGGGCACATGTTCCGCCTCCATATACTCGCGAAAACAGTTGCGCCGTTTTTTATACTCGGTGTAGGGGTGAATGTTGGGGTTGTAAAAAAAGGCGGATATTTCGTGCCCGGCCTCGCGCAGCAAACGCAGCGGCATAACGCTGCAAGGAGCACAGCAGCAGTGCAGCAAAATTTTCATATTTCGTCCGCCTCCTCTCCCGTTGGCTGATTGGCAAACAAACTGCCTGCAAAGGATTTAACCTGCAACTGTTCCGGCGGCGGATACCCCAGATAACGATAGGCTTCAGCCGTAGCCAGGCGGCCGCGCGGAGTGCGGTTCAAAAAGCCCAGCTGCAAAAGGTACGGCTCGCAAACGTCAAAAATGGTGTCCACCGATTCGCCGATGGTGGCGGCCAGAGTATCCAAGCCCACCGGCCCGCCGCCAAAGGTTTCAATCAGGGCGCGCAACACCTTTTGGTCGGTTTTATCAAGGCCGCGGCTGTCGATTTCCAGCAGTTCCAGCGCCAAATTGGCAATCTGGCGGTCAATAGCGCCGTTGCCCTTAACGCAGGCCACGTCGCGCACCCGGCGCAGCAGCCGGTTGGCAATTCGCGGCGTGCCGCGCGAGCGGCCGGCAATCTCACGCGCGCCGGCGTCGTCAATCGGCACGTCCAACAGCACCGCACTGCGTTTAACAATCGTAAACAACTCCTCCGGCGTGTAATATTCCAGACGGCTGATTACGCCAAAGCGATCACGCAGGGGGGCGGTCAGCATACCCACGCGGGTGGTGGCCCCCACCAGCGTGAACGGCGGCAGCGGCAGGTGAATGGTCTGGGCTCCCGGCCCCTTGCCCATCATGATGTCAATATGAAAATCCTCCATGGCCGGATAGAGCACCTCCTCCACCGCCCGGTTCAGCCGGTGAATTTCGTCAATGAACAACACATCATGCGGGGCCAGACTGGTGAGAATCGAGGCCAAATCGCCGGCATGCTCAATCGCCGGGCCGGAGGTTACCTTGATTGCCACGCCCAGCTCGTTAGCAATAATGTTGGCCAGCGTAGTTTTGCCCAGGCCGGGCGGGCCGTAGAGCAAAATATGGTCCAGAGCCTCGCCCCGCGCCGCCGCCGCCTGAATAAAGATCTCCATATTTTCTTTAACGCGCTGCTGGCCGATATAATCGCTAAGACGCTGCGGCCGAAAGTTAGGCTCCAGCGCCGCGTCTTCCAAATTAGCCTCGGCAGAACTGACCCGAGAGGATGCAGGCTGCCCGCCGGGTTGTTTTATAATCTGCTTGTTGGAAAACAAATTTTTGCCAATCTCTTTTTCCAAAACGCCGTCCTCCTAAATCCGCTCTATTCCTGGGCCGCCAGCCGGAGCGCGGCCGTGATGATGTCTTCCAGCGCGGCGGCCTCGCCCAAATCCGGGCCAACCGCCGCCACATAATGCTCGGCTGCCTGCTGCGAATAGCCAAGTTGAGTCAGCGCCAAAACGGCGGTTCGCTGCACATTGGCCGCCAGACTGTTTGCGGCCGGCGGCTGGGCGGAAGTCCCGGCGGCGGGCAAGGGCTGCGGCTCCAGCTTAACGATTTTGTCGCGCAGTTCCAAAAGGATTCGCTCCGCCGCCTTTTTGCCCACGCCAGGGATACGCAAAAGGGTTTGCTTATCCCCCGTTTGGATGGCGTTAATCAGGCCAGCATAGCCGCAGGTGTTCAAAGCGGCCAGCGCCGTCCGCGCGCCAACGCCGTTTACGCCAAGCAGCAGATTGAAAAGCTGTTGGCTTTTTTGCTCCTCAAAACCATAGAGCGTCAGCGCGTCCGCCCCGCGCTGCGGCTGCGGATTAAAATTCAGCTGGGTATACAGAGCGATCTGCCCGCCGGGAACCGGCGGCTGGGCAAAACAGGCCAGAGCGGCGGCAATCTGATAACCCAGCCCCCCCGCCAGCACAATCAAACTATCCTCCGCAACCGCCAAAACCTCTCCCTGAATATATGCAATCATCGCGCCCTCCTGATAAACTAAACCAAGTTGCTGGTGTTCTGGCGCTGCCAATGGTTGGCCTGCTGCCAGTTGCTGTGGCAAACCGCCACCGCCAGCGCGTCCGCCGCGTCGTCCGGCTTGGGCACCGCCGCCAGCCCCAGCATATTCTTAATCATAAACTGCACCTGTTTTTTATCCGCCTTGCCATAGCCCGTTACCGCCTGTTTGATTTGCAGCGGCGTATATTCAAAAACCTGGATTCCCCGCTGGGCGGCCGCCAAAATCAGCACGCCCCGCGCCTGACCGACACTGATTACGGTGGTGCTGTTACGGTTATAAAAAAGCTCTTCAATCGCCATTTCGTCCGGCTGATACTCCCGCAGCAACAGCAAGGCCGCGTCGTAAATCTCGCATAAGCGGCGCTGGTTCAGCGTGTTAGCCTCAGTACGGATACAGCCATAATCCACCACCTGCAACCGGTTATAATCTTTGTCCACAATGCCCCAGCCGGTGATACCCGTACCGGGATCAATGCCTAAAATCCGCATTAGACCACTCCATATTTTGCAGATAATTTTAACTGTTAAAAATTCTACAAATAACAGACTTTTACCTGCAATTTTTTTCAGCATTTTTTTTATTTTAGTATTGAAAAATTTTTCGGGATATGCTAAAATAATATAGTTAATGAGTGGTTTTATGCAGAACTAAACCCCTCAGTCTATTTGCTAACGCAAATAGCCAGCTCCCCTTAAAAGGGGAGCCAAGTACTTTCGCTCATAAGTCTTGGCTCTTCCTCCGGCAAAGCCGAATGACTGAAAGGGCGACTTAAACCAATCTTACTCTTGATTGTCAAGATTATAAAAAAAAGCTGGCGGTTCTCTATATGGGTTAGACTTATAAAAATCATTTCATTACTTTCTTCGCCCGGTTGTCAATATTACAAAATATGCTGGAATAGCTCAGTTGGTAGAGCAGCTGATTCGTAATCAGCAGGTCGCGTGTTCAAGTCACGTTTCCAGCTCCAGTTGTTAAACATTAATAAATCCTTCTAAATTAAGAACAGCTCACTGCCGCAAAAGGCAATGAGCTGTTCTTGTTTTATTGGTTAGCGCCGTTATCTCCGTCAGCTCCGGAAAGTTCATTATTTTCGGCGTTTTCGGTATCTTCGCTATCCTCGGTATTTGGGGTATCGCCTGATTCTTCAGCGTCCCGGTGCAGCCCGGCGTAAAGTTCATCCTCGGTTTGGTTCAAATAAAAGCTGGCGTAAATCTCGCCCAACAGCGCGGCGTTCTGTTCATAGGTTTCCGCGTCGGCCACCGTAATCACATAATAGCGCAGGGCCGCAAGCGGGCTGAAGATCATCACCTCGCACACCGCGTCAGCCGGCGCGGCGTCCGCCTTATCATAAACCTCGCCCGCGCCCTGCTCCTGCTGCCGCAGGGGGCCAAGCGCCGTAACCAGCTGGTTGCTGCCCGGCAGGCTGCCGGACAAGCGCTGCAAAATCTCCGGCTGCTGCAAAACCTGTTCGGCCACGTTCTCGGCCATATCCAACAAACCCTCGTCGGAAAAATAAGTATAACCGCCCAGCTCCCAGGTCAGCGTCAGCGAAAGCCGGCCATCCTCCCCCAGAAAGACCACGCTGTCTTCATCCTCGGAAAGTATCTGCCAACTGTCCGGCAGCGTCAGCACCGCGCCAATTTGCTGATGCTCATAAACGTTAGTCGGCGCGTCATAAAGCGAGGGCCGGGCCTGCTCCGAAGATTGACAGCCGGCCAAACACGCCAGCATAAGCAAGAGCAAACCCGGCAAAAGCAGCAGTTTTTTTTGAACTTTTTCTGGCAAAATCTTCACCTCATTAAAGTTTCAGAAAGTTTTCAGCTAATTAAATTTTTCAACTATTGAGAATTGCCGCAAACAAGCGGTTCGGTGGTTTGCAGCAGCCTGACGCCCTGCTGCAAAGCGCAAAGGGCAGTTTGTGCCTGCACCAACCGCCGGCCGCCCGGGAACTGATAACGCCACACCCTGACTTGCTGCTGCCAGGACGCCGCCACATAAACCAGGCCTACCGGCCAATCCTCGGCAAAACCGCCAGGGCCGGCCCAACCCGTTACCGCCAGCGCCAAATCCGCGCCGGAGCGTTCAGCCGCACCTTTAGCCATCGCCGCCGCCACCGGGGCGGAAACCGCGGTATATTCTGCCAGCAAATCCGCCGGCACGCCCAAAAGCTGCTGTTTGGCCTGATCCGAATAGGTAATAAAACCCTGCTCAAACACCTGCGAAGCGCCGGGGCAGGCCGTCAGCGAGGCCGCCAGCAAACCGCCGGTACAGGATTCGGCAAAGGCAACTTTACAGCCGCCGGCGCGCAGCAGCAACAGCAGACGGCCAGCCTGCCGGCGCAAACATTTCTGCATATCCATTAATTAAACATCTCCCAACAGCATATTTCTGCATTTATAAATATAGTCCCAACCGGAAAGCAGCGTTAAAACCAAGGCCGCATACATCAGCAGCTGACCAAGCCAATACACGGTTACGCCAAAAGCCGGCGCAAAAAAAGGCATGGTATAGAGCAGCAGCAAGGCAATAGCCACCATCTGGCAGGCGGTTTTCAATTTGCCAAGCGGCGAGGCGGCAATCACCACATGTTCGCTGACAGCGACAGTGCGCAGGCCGGTTATCGCAAACTCGCGCGCCAAAATCAGCACCACCACCCAGGCCGGGGTGCGCTCCATGGCCACCAGCGCCACCAGCGCCGCCGTAACCAGGATTTTATCCACCAGCGGGTCCATAAACTTGCCAAAGGTGGTTACCAAATTGCGGCTGCGCGCCAGATAGCCGTCGATAAAATCGGTGCAGGCCGCGGCGATAAACAGCAGGCCCGCCAGCAAATCCGCGCCCCAGCCGCGCCCCAGCGATACCACCAGCACAAACACCGGCACAGCCAGAAAACGCAGCATGGTAATTTTGTTGGGCAAATTCATTTTATGCCAAAGGTTCATATTATAACCCTCCTTTTCATACCAGCCGGGCAATTAAATCATAACCGGAGGTGTCAATGATTTCTACGTCCAGCAGTTTGCCAATATGCGCCTCGCCAAGCTTGCCGTCTTCGTTCTGCACATAAATCAGGCCGTCCACTTCCGGCGCCTGATACATAGAGCGCGCCTCG
Source organism: uncultured Bacillota bacterium (assembly GCA_948907985.1). Taxonomy (GTDB): domain Bacteria; phylum Bacillota; class Dehalobacteriia; order UBA4068; family UBA4997; genus Avidehalobacter. The sequence continues at coordinate 5,596 of CAQWMM010000029.1, read as the reverse complement.
AAAAAGCCCGGCAGCTCCAGCGAGGGCTGTTCCAGCAAAACCCGCTGGCGGCTGCCCAGATAACGTTCCAACCGCGCTGCCGCAGCCGCCGCCAAAACGTCCGTCAGTTCGTTGTAACGCCGCTGTTTAACCTCCTCCGGAACCTGCTCCGGCATGGACGCGGCCGGCGTATCCTCCTCCTGCGAGTACTGAAACACACCCGCCCAGTCCAGTTCGGCGTTAGCGGCAAAATCCAGCAGTTCGGCAAAATCATCTTCGGTTTCACCCGGGAAGCCCACCATCAACGTGGTACGCACAACCAAATCCGGCAGATATTCGCGCAGTTTGGCCAAAAGTTCAACAATCTGCGCCTTATCCAACAGCCGGTTCATCCGGTGCAATACGCTGTTGCTGATATGCTGTAAAGGAATATCCAGATAATGACAAAAACTGCGGCAATCGCGCATTGCAGCCAACAATTCGTCGTCGATGCCCTCCGGATAAGCATAGAGCAAACGCAGCATGGGAAAGTTCAGTTTATCCAGTTCACGCAGCAATTCCGGCAGCAGCGAAGGGCTGCCCAGCCGGCTGGAGAGATCCCGCCCGTAGGCCGTGGTATCCTGCGCAATCAGGCAGAGCTCCTGCACGCCGGTCGCTCGCAGCCGCTTGGCCTCGGCCAACAGCTCCGCCAGCGGCTGGCTGTGCAGCGGGCCGCGAATGTTGGGAATAGCGCAAAAAGAACAACAGTTGCTGCACCCCTCGGCAATTTTCAGATAGGCAGTGTAGGGAGGGGTCAACAGACAGCGCGGCGGCTGGCAGAACGGCGGCGCAGGCAGATTTTTGCGCAGCTTTTTATACTCTTTGGGCGGCATTTTGCCCTCCAAAGCCTGCCAAAGACGCTCCGGCAGTTCATCGTATTCTTCGGTGCCCAGCCAAAGGTCAACCTCCGGCATTTCCTCCGGCAGCTGCCGCCGATAACGCTGGGCCAGACAGCCGGTGGCAACCAGCAGCAGACAGCGGCCATCTTGCTTGAGATAGGCCAGCTCCAACAGGCGGTTGATTGATTCCTGTTTGGCGTCGTTGATGAAACCGCAGGTGTTCACCACCACCACCCGCGCCAGAAAAGGATCATCGGTGCGGACAAAGCCCGCCGCCGCCAGCCGGGCCAAAGCATATTCCGAATCCACCAGATTTTTAGCGCACCCCATGGTATCAAAATATATGTAAAGAGGTTCCGAAAAATTATTAATACTCATTTGGCATCACCCCTGTTTACTGTGCGGTACCCAACATTTCGCTGGGCGGCCGGTGATTATCGTCATAGCCGGAATAGCCGGCAACGGTAAAGTCCAGATTATAAACGTCAAAACCGCCGCTGAAGTTGCTGATTGTCTGGCCATTATATTCCAAAACCAGATGATTGGCGTTGTTGGTGCGGATATAGATTGACTCATTGGCCGAAAAAACTTCCGAAGCGCCGGCGGCAATCGTATGATGTTCGCTGGTTTCCGAACCGTCCAGCCTTACGCCCAGCCAAACGTCTTCGCCCTCGGCGCGCACCACCAGACTGATTGGCGGCTCGCTGACCAGATTGGACGGCGGCGGCTCGTCGGCATTACCCATCCCCGGCAGCTTGGGATTGTCCTGTAGGAGATAGAGCATCAGCAGCAACACCACCAGCAGGGTTCCCAGCAGCAGCCAAATAAAACGCCGGCCAAAGCGCTTGCTACGGGTGCGAATAGGATGGCCCAGCGAACCGTTAGTGATCGCCTGCGCCCGCAGCTGGTTGGCGCTATCCGCCTTGGAGTTTTGGTCTTGCAGGCGGTTTTGGGCACGGGTGCGTACTTCATGCAGGGAGGGATCATAGTTTGCGCCCTCTGGCATCGCCTGCACCACCTTTTTCCCCGAAACATAGGCCTCAAAATTATTCTGCCGTCCGTTAACGTCATAGTACGCTTTAACGTCCGCCAAAATCGGCGCGGGGTCCATACCCAAAAAACGCGCGTAGGTATCAGCAAAGCCAATGGCATAAATCCGGCCGGGCATCTGCGCCAAATCGCCGCTTTCCAACAGCTGCAAATAAAGCTCGCGCACCTTGGTAGCCTCTTCCACCTGCGCATAGCTATACCCCAAAGTTTCCCTGGTTATACGCATTAATTTGCCATTTTCCTCTAACATAAGCTTATTCCTCCTGGCCGGCGTCTGCCACCGGCGCGTTGACATAAAGCGATTCAAACGTGGGCATATCCATCAGCACGGTGCGCTTGTTGCCCGCCGGGGCGCTGACGATTCCCTCTTCCTGCATGGTATCCACCAGACGCGCCGCCCGATTATAGCCAATGCTGAACCGGCGCTGCAAAGAAGAGGCCGAAGCCTGGCCGCTGCTGATCACCTGCCGGCAGGCCTCGATAAACAGCGGCTCAAACCGGCTTTTGGGCGCTTCTTCCGCCGGCTCTTCCGCCTTTTCCGGCTCCACCGGCAGCTCCAGATATTCCGGCTGAGCCTGCTCCTTACAATAGGCCACCAACGCGTGGATCTCCTCCTCGGTCAAAAATGCGCCCTGCACGCGCAGCGGTTTTTGCTGACCGATTGGGTAATAGAGCATATCACCCTTACCCAGCAGCTTTTCCGCCCCGCCCATATCCAAAATGGTACGCGAATCAATCTGCGAGGAAACCGCAAAAGCAATCCGCGAGGGCACGTTGGCCTTGATCAACCCGGTAATCACGTCCACCGAGGGGCGTTGGGTGGCAATCACCAAATGAATACCCGCCGCCCGCGCCAGCTGGGCTAAGCGGCAAATCGACTCTTCCACATCTTTGGAGGCCACCATCATCAAATCCGCCAGCTCGTCGATCAGCACCACAATTTGCGGCAGTTTCACCACATCCGGCAGCTGATTATAGGTTACAAAGTTCTTCACGCCGGCGTCCACAAACACCAGATAGCGCCGGTCCATTTCGTTGACGACTTCCTTGAGCACCTGCGCCGCCTTTTTAGGATCGGTAACCACCGGCCGCCCCAGATGCGGCAGGCCAACATAGGCTGTCATCTCCACCTTTTTGGGGTCCACCATGATAAATTTAACTTCATCCGGGCGGGCTTTATACAAAATGCTGCAAATCAGCGTGTTCATGCAAACGCTTTTGCCGGAACCGGTCGCGCCGGCAATCAGCAGATGAGGCATTTCTGCCAGGTCGCCCACAATAGCGTGGCCGTTAATATCCAACCCCAGGCCGATACTGATTTTGGACTTGGCCTTTTGAAAGTTTTCCGAACTTAAAACGTCCTTAAAATACACCGGGCTGGTCTGCTCCCTCGCCACCTCGATACCCACCACCGGTTTACCCGGCACGGGGGCCTCGATGCGCAGGCCGCGTGCCGCCAGGGCCAGAGCAATATCGTCCGCCAGATTGACAATGCGCGAGATTTTAACCCCCGGCGCCGGCTGCAACTCATAACGGATAATCGAGGGGCCGCAAACCACCTCTACCACCTTGGTTTTAACCCCAAAGCTGGCCAGCACATTCTCCAGCCGAACGCTGTCGTCCATAATCCGCTGGTTGATCCGGCTGTTTTTAACCACAATGCCGCCTTTCATCAGCGAGAGCGGCGGCAGCTGATAGTCCACCACCCGCACTAACTCTGTGCGGGGGCGATCGCCCTCCCCGGTTGGCAGCGGGGCGGCCGGCGGCTTTGCGCCCGCTTCCGGCGGCTCCCCTGCGGAAGTTTCTTCTATTATATGGTCTTCTATACGGTCTTCGTCGTCTTCCCCAGCCGGATAAACTTCTTCAGTTCGGTCTTCGGTATAATCACCCGGATAATTTTCTTCGGTATCATCTTCAAGATTATTCTCAAGATTATTCTCAAGATTATTTTCGGTATTCTCCGCCGTATCTCCGTTAATTGCCTCGGCATAGGTGATTTTGGGCGTCAAATCGGCCAATTCCTGCTCCAAAACCTGCACATAAGCCGAATCCGCCGGTTCTTCGCGATCCGCCCGCACAAAATATTCCTCGTCAAAAGCGGCCACGGTTTCGGTCAGCGCCTGATTAGTAACCGGCTCCGTAATCGCCGCGTCGGCATAGTCCGGCTGTTTGGCCGCCACGTCCCCGGCGCTCAATTCCGGCTCGCCGGCCGCCAAATCACCCGCAGACTCATCCCCGGCATACTGCGCCGCCATCGCCGCACCGTTCAGCGCCAGGTCGTCAAAATCATTCGCCAGGCTGACGGCCCGACGCCGGGGAATCACCGGCTTGGGCATGGGCGTTTTAATAATCGTCGTAAAGCCCTCATGCAAATTGCCCTGCCCCTCCGGGGCAAAACGGTTGCCGTCGTCCAGGCCGTAAGTCAAATCTTCGCCCAGCATATCGCCCACCGTAACCCGGCTGTACTCATCCCGCGGCACCTCGGCGAAACGGCTGCCGCTGTATTCAGTAATTACCGGCGGCAGGGTAACTTCCAACCGCTCGGTATGCCAGGCCGGCGGCGCTTCGTCCGGGGCTTGCAGCGGCACGTCCTTAGCCGGGCGTTTGGGCGGCGCGTCCAAATCAAGTTCCGGCGCAGCGGACGGCGCGGCCTGGCGCGGCCTGGCCGGCTTTTTGGCCAGCGAGCAAACCCCTTTAGCCAAAAAGCTGAAAACCTGCATATCCGTCGCCAGCATCACGCCCAGCAGCAAAAAGGCGGCCAAAACTATGTAGCGCGCAGTTTGCCCAGGCAGCCAACAAACCAGCAGGCCAACCAGAAAACCGCACACGCTGCCGCCCCAGCCCTGCAAACCGGCCTGCCAGGCGTCAGCCACCGCCGTAATCCCCCCCGCCAGCCGGGGCAGGTGCAGCAGCCCCACCAACGCCAGCAGAAAGAAACACAATCCGGCCACCTGCCAGGCGCCCAACCGGCCATGTTTGCTGCTGTACAGGGAATAGCCCTGATAAACGACGGCCAGCGCCAGACACACATTGGCCAGCCCCGCCAGAATACCGACGGCGGCCTGCCCGGGCGTTGGTTCTTGGCCAAACACGCCCAGACAGATCACCAGAAACCACAGCCCCAGCATCAGCCCCAGCAGCATCAGCCCCACGCCAACCAGACGGTATTGGCCGACGGTCGGTTCAGCAGCCTGGGCCGCGCTTTTTCTGGCGGCGGTATTTTTTTTAGTTGTATTTTTGGTCGTATTCTTTGTTGATTTTTTCGTTGTATTTTTTGTAGAAGTTTTCGTTGTTTTTTTTGCCTCTGCCATCTTCCGATACCTCAAAATTGGTAATTTGCCAACACTACCCTAACTTTTTTTAATTCGGCAAAAATAACAAGAATCCTTTTATTTAGGCAAGAAAATTCTGCGCCCGGGCTGCAAATTGCTTTGCAGGAAATGTTTGGGGTTGGTGCTGCAAACCGCCTCCAGACCAAAATCGCCGCCGGGCAGCCGACGCAGACGGCAAGGGCAGTTTTCCAGCTGATAATCCAGCAGCGTACAGTCTTCCAGGCCGTCAAAAACAACCTCCTGCGGAATGATTGACCACAGCATAATTTTTCACCTCCTTGTCTGATGAATTTTTTATAAAGCAACTTCCCGCCCTCTCCGGCTTATCCAGCCTTGCTGGATAAGCCACCTCTCCCA
>CAQWMM010000028.1 GCA_948907985.1 uncultured Bacillota bacterium | reverse complement strand
TTCATAGCCAATTCCAAGGTCGGATTATATTTATTATTTTCAATAGCAATAATTTTTTGACGCGACACCTCAAGATCAGCGGCCAAATCCTGTTGACGATACCCCTTAGCCTTGCGCAGTTCTTTTATACGGTTTTTCATACTGGTACACCCATAATCAAAACAGCCGCAACCCCTGTTGCAATTATCGCAATAACAACAGCCAACAAAGTAACAATTTTGATAAGCGGTTCAGTTATAAAAAAAACTTCGTCATCTTTTACTGCCCAACGCGTTAAGATAAGCTGACTAAATGTTTGAATCAATACTGCGCCAGTTAACAAAAAACAAGGAACTATATTTAACCTGTCGTGAAAAGCGTATACACGATAGCTTTCGTAAAAAGACCATAGCAAGAGCGCAATTATCAGAAAAAAATAGGCGTTTCTTTGGGCTTTATAGAGAATAAAACGCCCCATCTCGTCTATTTTTTTTATTTTAATTTTTTGCCAAATTTTTTGCATAAACATTTGTCCTCCCTAAAAGTAAAGAACTCTTTACATTATTATTATATATGTAACAGCACCAAAAGTCAAGAACTTTTTACATTATATTTTTTTTGTAAAGTTACCTTGACAAAATGGTTGTTTTATGTTAGAATATCAATGTAAAGGTACCTTGACAAAATTATTACGAAAGGATTATTATGGAAAATCACGTTGAAGAACTACGAAAAAATCTGGGGCTTAGGCAAGACGAATTTGCTAAGGCGATCAAAGTTTCTCGCCAAACCATAAGCTCTATTGAGAATGGCAAATATAATCCCTCTTTAGAGTTGGCTTTTGTGATAGCGGATTTTTTCGGCAAAAGTATTGAAGAAATATTTATTCACGAGAAAACATGAAGAGAGCCTAATTTAATGAAAGGAGCTTAATAAGATGAAAAAAAGTTATCTATTACCTGGCGTTATATACATTGCCGCTGGTTTAGGCTTTTTAATACTGGCTTTAAGAACAGATACCAGATTAAACAGCGTATTCTCCGGCCTGGCCGGCGCCGGTATTGTGCCGGGTTTAATGATGATTTATAAGTATTTTTATTGGAATAAACCAGAAAACAAACAGCGCTATCGGGAAAAGCTGGAGAATGAACAGATTGAAATGCACGACGAACTAAAAAGCAAACTGCGCGACCGAGCCGGACGTTATACCTATATTATTGGTACGCTGGCTATATCGGCGGCTATGCTGGTGTTCTGCATTTTAGGAGAACTGGAAATGGTGGCTGATTATCAGCTTATAATCTTTTTTCTATTCGGGTTTATGATTTTTCAATTTGCCGTTTATATCGCGGTTTTCAATCATCTGCTAAAGAAATTTTAATATAACCAAATACCAAAAGCGGCCTTGGATTTACCAAAGCCGCTTCTTTATACAATTAATATAGTTTTATTTATCTAATATAGTTTTATTTATCCAGGAAACTACGCAACACATAGGCGTTGGCCGCGCGGTTCATAGCTGCAATATGGGCAGTCAAATTAATATGCTTGGGACATACCTGCTTGCAGTTCTGCGAATTGCCACAGTCCTGCAAACCGCCTTTATCAGTCAGCGCCTCCAAGCGCTCGTCAGCCTGCATACGGCCAATAGCATGCAGATTGAACATTCTTACCTGCGCAATGGCATTAGGGCCTACAAAATCAGATTTAGAATTATAATTCGGGCAGGCCTCCAGGCAGCAACCACAGGTCATGCAATGCGAAATCTCATAAGCAATGCGCTGATCTTTTTCCGCCAAACGCGGACCGCGGCCAATCGTCCAAGAACCGTCCACCTGCACCCAAGCACGAACCCGTTTAAGGTTATCAAACATTTTGCTACGATCAATCATCAAATCGCGGATCACCGGAAATTTGGTTAAAGGCTCCAACTGAATTGGCCTATCACCGTACTTTTCAATCAATTTATCGGTAAGAGCCGCACAAGCCTGACGCGGCACGCCATTAATCAGCATTGTGCAGGCGCCGCAAACCTCCTCCAGACAATTACACTCCCAAACCACCGGATTCACCTTTTGACCGTCTGCTGTAACAGGATTTTTGCGAATCTCCATCAAAACCGAAACAACGTTCATATTCGGACGATAAGGAATTTGAAAATCCTGCCAGTAGGAGGGCTCCTGCGGGCTGTTACGGCGCTTAATCTTCAATTTAATATACTGTACATCTTTTAAATTAACCACAACATTCCCTCCCTAATATTTTCTTTCCACAGGTTTTAACATACTAATATCAACTTCTTCCCAGCCAAACTCCGGATCGCCGTTTTTATAAGTAGCCAAAGTTGTTTTCAAGAAGTTTTCATCATCACGTTTCGGAAATTCCGGTTTATAGTGAGAGCCGCGGCTTTCGTTGCGCCGCAAAGCGCCGCCCACGATTACTCTTGCTAAATCCATCATACCGCGCAACTGCCGTACATACATAACGGTCTGGTTGGAGTATCCGCCGGTATCGGTAACGTTAATATTTTTCCAGCGTTCCTGGAACTCCTGCAATTTAACGTCGGTTTCCTGCAAGTCTTTATTAATGCGCACGATTGTTGCATTGCGATACATAATATCGCTCATTTCATCATGCAGCTTGTAGGGATTTTCTTTACCGTCCATCTTCATCAATTTTTCGTGCTCTGCTTGCTGTTTCTTCACAACCTGCTCGCCCAAATTGCCGATAGTTTCCGCCGCCGTAGCTTTTAGACCATTGATATATTTCACCACTGCCGGGCCGGCCACAGTGCCGCTATGCATAGCGGAAAGCAACGAGTTAGCGCCCAAACGATTAGCGCCATGATACATATAATCACATTCGCCGGCAGCAAACAAACCGGGGATACGGGTTTGGTGCTCCCAGTTAACATGGATACCGCCCATAAAGTAATGAACCGCCGGGAAAATTTTCATCGGCACCTTACGAGGATCATCGCCATAGAATGTTTCGTAAATATCCATAATGCCTTTCAGGCGCTTGTTCAAAAAGTCGGTGGGCAGGTGGCTCAAATCAAGGTAAACCATATTCTTACCATCAACGCCCAGACCCATATTTACGCAAACGTCATAAATTTCGCGAGCCGCAATATCACGAGGAACCAAGTTACCATAGGCCGGATAACGCTCCTCCAGGAAATACCAGGGCTTGCCATCCTTATAAGTCCAGATACGCGCGCCGTCGCCGCGGGCGGATTCCGACATCAAACGCAGTTTATCATCACCGGGCATTGCCGTCGGGTGAATTTGCACAAACTCACCGTTAGCAAAAGGAATACCATGGCGATAAAGAATCGAGGCGGCCGAACCGGTATTGATAATTGAATTGGTGGAACGACCGTAAATCATGCCTGCGCCGCCGGTAGCGATCACCACCGCGTCGGCCACAAACTCCTTAATCTCCATCGTCGCCAGATTTTGCGCTACAACGCCCTTGCAGACCTCGTTATCATCAATCAACAGGTCAATCATTTCCCAGTTTTCGTATTTATTAACCAAACCAAGAACTTCTTTATAGCGCACCTGTTCGTCCAAAGCATAAAGCAACTGCTGGCCGGTGGTGGCGCCGGCAAAGGCCGTGCGATGATTTTTTACGCCGCCAAACCGCCGCAGATCCAGCAAGCCCTCGCTGGTGCGCGTAAACATAACGCCCATTCTGTCCATGGCATAAATCAAACCGGGAGCGTTTTCAACCAGACCGCGAACCGGCGTTTGATTAGCCAGAAAGTCGCCGCCATAAACTGTATCATAAAAATGCTGATCAATACTGTCATGCTCGCCCTTGGTATCCAGGGCGGCGTTAACACCGCCTTGCGCGCACACTGAATGTGAACGCTTAACGGGAACCAGAGAAATTAAATCAACAGGAATATTTTTTTCAGTTATTTTTAACGTAGCCATAAGCCCGGCCAGGCCGCCGCCAACAACCACTGCTTTTGTTTTTGCCATAATCTATATTCCTCCCTATATCTACGCGGCCGCTAAAGCCAGCAAAATACCCACTGCCCAAATCGACATCACCACAAACAACAGTATAGCGCAGGTGGCAAAGAACTTCTGCGCTCTATCGCCCACGCAAATACCCCAGGTAATGCAGAACGTGAAAATGCCGTTGGTTAAATGGTAGAGAGCTGCCACAATACCAATTACATAAAGGATAAAGCTTACTGGATTTTGTAAAGTAGCAATAAGTATGCTATACACATCTTCCGCACCGCCGCCGGCAATACGCAAAGTATAAACGTGCCAGATTAAAAAAGCCAGCATGATCAGGGATGTTATTCTTTGCAAATAAAAGGCAATATTACGATAATATTTATATTGCAGCGCGTTGTTTTTAGCCAAATACACAATATAAATACCGTAAATACCATGGAAAATAAGCGGAATGGCGATAAGCACCAACTCCAAAACGATAATAAACGGCGCGTTTTTCATAAAATTAACCATTGTCATATATGCTTCATTGCCCAAAAAGATGGAGCTGTTCAGCATAAAATGAACAAATACGAAAATACCCAACGGTATCAACGCAATCAACGAATGAAAACGCCTGAGAAAAAAGCTAAACTTTGACAATTTTGTATCCCCTTTCTTTTGTACAAGCCCTTTTTTACTTTTTCCCTTATTCAACATAAAAGTTTTCGCTGTTTATACAAAAAATTCCTGCTGAAAAAATAAAATTCACAGGCTATTTTTAGTTTTTTTGTAATAAATTGTTCTGCATACTATCATAAATGCTTTTATAAATCACAGCGTCTTCATCCTGCCGGCCGGCACTCTCGCAAATTATGGTTGGCGTAAAGCCATTTTCCGCTAAAACTGGCGCTAGAAGTTCAAAATCCGGGCCAAAACCTTTATCCAGCAAAGAGCGGTGCCGGATCTCTCCCTGGCGGCCATATTCTATTGGTGAGAAATGTATATGCAAAAAGCGGACAGCATCTTCGCCCAAACGCCGCTCAATTTTCAACAATAGCCGCTCAAATGCTCGGCTGCTGTTCAGCCGTCCGCCGGTCAGCGCATGAATATGTGCAAAATCAACTGCCGGCCTTACGCAATCGGCAATCTCACATAGACGCAGAACCTCGCCCAGCGTGCCAAGCTGGCCCGGCTTGCCCATAGTTTCCGGGCAAAGCTGCACGCCGTTTAACAGGCCCTCGCGCCTTGCCTGACGCACAATCTCCTCCAACAAATCCTCGGCCCGCGCCATGGCCTGTTCCCGGTTTTGCTCGCCTGGCGTGCCGGGATGAAAAACCACCCTTTCCGCGCCCATCTGCCCGGCAGCCCGCAGAGTTTTTAAAATATGGATAACGCTTTTTTGTCTGATAGCCTCATCCTCACTGGCCAGATTTATATAATAAGGCGCATGAATACTAAGGCTGATGGCAAAATCGCGGGCCAGTTTGCCCAGAGAAGCACAAAACGCCGCGCTAACTCTAACCCCATGCGTACACTCGTATTCATAGGCGGAAAGCCCCAACCCATACAAATATTCACAGGCGTCTAGCGAACTTTTATGACCGGCAGCATAAAAGCCGTCGCTGTTGCCGCCGCAGCCAAAAAGTGGATTGCGCCTCACCATTTAACCATTCCTCTCAAAATTACAATTTACAAAAACAAAATTTTGCAGCCATATTTTACCAAAAAAACAATTATTATACTATAAAGACTCCAAATGCCAGGTTTTGGCGCCGCTAACCGTCAAATCAATAATTGTGCCAACCTGTTCCGGCCGCCCCCGGAAAATTACAATCTTATTGCTGGCCGTACGTCCGGTATAAAAATCGGCATTGTTTTTGCTCAAGCCCTCAACCAAAACCGCGACTTTACGGCCAATGTAGGCCTGATTAAGCTCCAGACTAATCTGGTTTTGCAGGACCGTCAACCGCTGCAAGCGCTCTTTTTTAACAGCCAGCGGCACCTGCTCGGCCAGCGAAACAGCCGGCGTACCAGAGCGCGGCGAGTAAATAAAGGTATAGGCCGCGTCAAAGCGACACCTGGCAACATAATCCAGCGTTTGCTGAAAATCTTCCTCGGTTTCGCCGGGAAAGCCCACAATTAAATCAGTGGTAATCGCCGCCCCTGGTGTTTTTTGGCGAATTTTATCTAAAATCGACATATAATCCCCGGTGTTATAACCCCGGTTCATAGCTTTAAGAATTTTATCACAGCCGGATTGCAGCGGCAAATGGTAGTAATCACGCACCTTGGGCAGTTCGCTGATTTTATCCACCAGTTCGGCAGAAAAATCCCGTGGATGCGAACTCATATAGCGAATACGTTCAATGCCCGCAACCTGGCTTGCCGCCTGCAAAACGGCGGCAAAGTCCGGTGCGTGCAAATCACCCTGACGCCGCCAGTCTTTACCATAGGAGTTGACATTCTGCCCCAGCAGCATAACCTCTTTAACGCCATCTGACGCTAAACTTTGCAGTTCCGCCATAATAGCGGAAAAATCGCGGCTGCGTTCCCGACCGCGCACATAAGGCACTATACAATAGGAACAAAAATTATTGCAGCCATAAATTATATTAACCTGTGCCGCAAATCTGCTGACACGACGGCTGGGCAGCGCATCCGGAAAATCATGATTGTCCTCGGAAATATCTACAATCTGCTTTTCGCCTGCTAAAATTCTAGCAATGTATTCCGGCAGGCGGTGCTGCTGATAAGTCCCCAGAATAATATCCAGGTGCTTGCCCTGCCGGTGCAGCAACTCATCAATCGTGTTTTGCTGCATCATGCAGCCGACTGCCGCCAGAATTACGCCCGGTTTTTTATATTTGCAGGCTTTCAAATTGCCAATATAACCCCAAATTTTATTTTCCGCGCTTTCTCTGATACAACAGGTGTTAACCACAATCACATCTGCCTCGTCCAAATCAGACGCCGCCTGATAGCCGGCGCTTTCCAGAATACCGGCGATAATTTCTGAATCATGTTCGTTCATCTGGCAGCCAAAAGTTTTAATATAAAATTGCATATTTTTTCCTCTATTATATATGTTTCTCCATTAAAATCAACGGTTCTGGTGCAGGCGCAGGTCTTTTATCTGCAACTGCACACTTTTATTATTATGGAACTCGTTAATTTCAATACTATAAACGATATCCAAAGAAATATTAACCGTTTGCCCGCGCAGCAAACTCTGCCACATTTCGTCGCCGCCCTGCTCTATCACCATTTGCTCAAATTCATCTTTTTTGCGGAAAGAGATCGCGCTGTTTAATCCCTGGCGAAAACGATCAGCAAAATAAAACTTGATAATTTGTTTATCCGCCCCCAAAAGCTGAATCCGGCGTACTTCCAAATCGCGGTCGCCGAATAAAGGGGCCTGATTGCCATGGCCAAAAGGCGCCATTGCCGCGATCATCTGGGCAAAACTCATCCCGTTCAGGGCACGTTCCACCGGATAAGCCATATCAACATATATCACCGGCTGCATTTCTTCAATGGACAAGCGGCAGTTCTGATTTAACCGGCGGCGCAGTTCGGTAATATTCTGTTTATCAATAGTAAGTCCGGTAGCCATATAATGGCCGCCATACATCGCCAGCAGTTCATCACATTCAACCAGCGCGTTAAACATATTGTAACCCTCAACCGAACGCCCAGAACCTTTCACTAAATCGCCCTGCCCAGCCAAAATAAAAGTCGGCCGGTCAAAAATTTCTTTAATACGGCCGGCCACAATGCCGGCCACACTTTCCGGCAAATCCGGCTGATGTACCAAAATCACCTTATCCTGCGCATAACCGCTGGCCTCGATAGTTGCGCAAACTTTATTTACACCATCTGAAGAAAGTTGTTTGCGCTGCTCGTTCAACTCCAGCAGGGTTTGGGCAAGCATTTGCGCATGTCCATAATCCTGGCTTAAAAACAGATCAACCGCCAAATCAGCAGATTGCAAACGGCCGCTGGCGTTAATGCAGGGGCCAATCACAAAACCGATATGATATGAAGTGATTTGCAAAGGATTCAGCCCGTTTACCTCCAGCAAAGCCCGCAGCCCTAAATTAGGCGTTTCAGCCAGGTGGGCCAAAGCGTATTTAACCAAAGAACGGTTTTCGTCGACCAAATCCATAATATCACAAACGGTGGCAATGGCAGCAAAAACCAGATATTCCAAATAATCCTGCTGCCAGTCCAAACCGCCTAATGTATAAAGTTGTTCCGCCATTTTATAAGCCAGCATACCGGCGCAAACCGACTTAAACGGATACTGACAATCGCGCTGTTTGGGATCAATCACCGCGTCTGCCGGCGGCAACTTATATATACTGCCAGCCGGTGAAATTTCAAAAGGCACCTCATGATGATCCGCAACAATCACGGTCAGGCCAAGCTCTTTGGCCAGCTTAACCTGCTCAAAAGCGGCAATGCCATTATCAAGCGTCAACAAAAGCTCTACTCCATCGGCGGCCAGTTTGCGCACCGCCTCCGAGTTCAGGCCATAACCCTCGCTGTCGCGCCGCGGAATATAATAGCGAACCCGGCCCCCCAAACGGCGCAGCACTAAGGTCATAATACTGGTGGAGGTTATACCGTCCGCGTCATAATCACCAAACACCGCGATTTGCCGCCCTTCCCTTACTGCCCGCAGCAGCAGCCGGCAAGCCTTATCCAGATCTTTTAACAATTCCGGCGGGTGCAGGAGGTCCAGCGTTGGCTCAAAATACATATCAATATCCGCAGGTTCCACCAAACCGCGCACAGCCAGAAGACGCGCCGCTGTCATAGATAAACCGCAGTCTTTTGCCATTTGGCTTATTTCCGCGGCGGCAACCCGACAGCCGCGCAGGAACCATTTCTTCTTTCCCAAGGATTCCCAACCTTTCTATGTGTTATATTGATAGAGCTTTCGCCGTAATATTTCACAGCGAAAGCCCTTGGCATAGTCTATCGACTGGTTTGTTCAGTTTGTAATCCAAACCGGCTTAAACCAGAATTTTATCATCATTTTTCTTGCCTTTTTTGGCAGCGCGCAGTTCGTTTTTATCCACACCGCGCAATTTTGTTAAATCAGTAAGAATCGAGCCGGCAATGAACACCGAAGAATAAGCGCCGGCAATTACGCCGATAACCAAAGCCAGAGAAAATGCCTTGGTGGTATCGCCGCCGAACAAAAACAGGCAGACAACCAGCAGCAAAACGGCAACCGAAGTGTTAATGGAACGCCCCAGAGTTTGATTAATACTTTCATTAATCAAGTCGGTGAACCCTTGCTTGGGGTGCAGCTCGCGATTTTCGCGAACACGGTCAAAAATAACAATGGTGCTGTTGATTGAATAACCAAGTACCGTCAAAATAGCAGCTACAAAGGTGCTGTCCACCTCAATTTGCAGGATTGAAAATATACCCACAACCATCAGCGCGTCGTGCATCAAAGGTACAATAGCGGAAACGGCAAAATTAAAGCGGAAACGAATTGTGATATAAAGCAGCATCAAAGCCAAAGCCAACAGCAGCGCCCACCAGGCATTGGCAATCAGTTCAGCGCCAATAACCGGGCCTATGCGTTCATTGCGCAGAACCTCAAACGGTGAAAGTTCGCTGCTTATCTGGCTTAAAAGCTGGCCGCTCTTTTCCTCCGCCATATCCTCGGTACGAATTAGAAAAATGTTGTCATCACTTTCCTGAATAGACGGCGTAGCCTCAACATAGGACGAAACCAGCGTACGCAGGTCCTCCGCCGTTACCGTTTGTTCAAATTGCAGCTGCATAATATTGCCGCCGGTAAAATCAATACCTAAATTCAGGCCGCGAAAAACCAACGACGCCAAACCTATCACAATAAGAACACCGGAAATAGCATACCATAGTTTACGTTTATTGACTACATCAATATGCAGTTTAGGCACGTCCAACGCCCCCTTTCACCCGGGCGAAAAGCCCCTTATGCTTTGCGAACGCCGGAACTTCAGCACACCATTTCAACAGATAATGCGTAATTACCAGCGCCGAGAACATGCTGACGACAATACCAACCGCCAAGGTTACGGCAAAACCCTGGATTGAACCAGTACCAAATTGGAAGAGCACCGCGGCGGCAATCAGTGTGGTTAAGTTAGAGTCAAGAATTGTCCACAACGCACGCTTGAAAGAGGCGGTAACCGCCGCCGGCAGGGATTTGTCGTTAGCAATTTCTTCCCGCAGCCGTTCATAAATAACAATATTAGCGTCGACCGCCATGCCAATACTAAGCACAAAACCGGCAATACCCGGCAGAGTCAAAGTAATATGCAGCCAGGAAATAAGCCAGGTTAAAATCAGGGTATAAACCACCAGCGAAACAGCTGCCACGACACCCGGCAAACGATAATACAAAATAATGAAAGCCAACAGCAGAGCCATACCCATCAGGCCGGCATACATACTCTTTTGCAAAGAGTCCGCGCCTAAAGAGGGACCAACTGTGCGTTTGCTCATAACCTCAACGTCAACCGGCAGAGCGCCGCCTTTCAAAATTGCCGCTTCAGCCACCGCCTGTTCCAGCGTGTAACCGCCGGAAATCTGCGCCTGGCCGCTGTTGATTATTTGATTGACGGTCGGGCTCATAACCTCTTCGCCGTCAATATAAATGGAAATAACCTGATTTAAATAACGTGCCGTTGCGTCGGCAAATTTTTTGCTGCCCTCGTCCGTAAACTGCAAAGAGATTACGTTTTCTTCACGCGGATTGGTGGCCGATGGATTGCGCACGCCTTTAGCGTCCGCCAAATCAGAACCCGTTAAAATAACGTCGCCCCGGGGGCCGCGAAATTCCAGCTTGGCGGTTCTGCCCAAAATATTAATCGCCTCGTCCGGATTATCCACACCCGCCAACTGAACAATAATCCGATCCGCGCCCTCCAACTGAATTAAAGGCTCGGATACGCCAATATTATCAACACGTTTGCGCATAATCTCTTTCAGCGCCTCCATGTCATCCTGCGTAACAGTTTGTCCCTCTTCCGGCACAGCCTGCAAAACCACTTCCGCACCGCCGCATAAATCCAGACCCAAATTCAGGTTATTTTTCAAATAACCCCAGGATGCAACAACCGCAACGGCCAAAACGGCACAAAACAGGCAAAGCCAGATTGCTCCCTTTTTCATTAACCAAATGCCTCCTAAAACAAAATAAATCTTTTAATAAAAACCTTAAGCCAAATTATTATTCCAGCGACTTGTCAGTATCGGTATCAGCTTCCACCGCGGCGATGCCGGATTTTTTCAATTCGATTTCCACGTCCTCCGAAACCTCCAGCCAAACGGATTTTTCGTTTACTTCGGTAATAATACCAATAATACCGCCAACTGTAACAATTTTATCATCAACTTTAAGATTATTCAGCATATCCTGGCGCTGTTTCTGCATCTTCTGCTGCGGTTTAATCAGCAGAAAATAAAACACCACAATCATAATCAAAAACGGGCCGATTGAGTAGGCTATTGAGTATAACGAATCCATTAAATTTTAACCATCCTTTTTTTATTTTTTTTGCACAATGCTTAACCTTATAAAAATTCGCTTGATTTTTTTTTATTCCTGCCAGTTGGCAAAAAATTCTTTATAAAAAGTAGAAAATGTTCCCGCTAAAATGCTTTCACGAATATCTTGCATCAATTTTAACAAAAAATGCAGGTTATGAATAGTTGTTAAATGCAGACCGAAAATTTCATTGGCCTTAACCAGATGACGAATATAGGCTCGGCTGAAATTCTGGCAGGCATAACAGGTGCAGCCCTCTTCCAGCGGCGAGAAATCCCGCGCATAGGCGGCGTTGCGCACTACCAGCTTACCATGCCTGGTGAACACCGTTCCGTTGCGGGCGATTCTGGTCGGCAGAACGCAGTCAAACATATCTATCCCCCGGGCCACGCCCTCCACCAGACAGTCCGGGCTGCCCACGCCCATCAGATAACGCGGCTTGTCCAGCGGCATAAGCGGCAGCAGATGGTCCATACAATCATACATCAGGGGCTTGGGTTCGCCAACGCTCAAGCCGCCAATGCCATAACCGGGAAAATCCAGCTCAATCAGTTCTTCGGCGCTGCGCCGGCGCAAATCATTAAACAGCCCTCCCTGCACAATGCCGAAAAGCGCCTGATCCTCCCGCTTGTGGCATTGCTGACAGCGTTTGGCCCAGCGGGTAGTCTTTTCCAAAGCGTCCATAACCTGTTCTTTAGGCGCGGGATAAGGCGAACAAACATCAAAGACCATCGCAATATCCGCTCCCAAAGCCTGTTCAATCTCCATAACCTTTTCCGGTGAAAAGAAATGTTTGGAACCGTCAATATGTGAGCGAAACGTAACGCCGTCCTCCGTTATATCTCGCAGTTTAGCCAAGCTGAAAACCTGAAAACCGCCGCTGTCGGTTAAAATTGGTTTGTCCCAGTGCATAAAACGGTGCAAACCGCCGGCCTCTGCCACCAAATCATGGCCGGGGCGCAAATACAGGTGGTAGGTATTGCTTAAAATAATCTGCGCCTTAACTTCGTCCAAATCCCGCGGCGACATTGCCTTAACGCTGGCCTGCGTGCCCACCGGCATAAAAATCGGCGTTTCAATCAGCCCATGCGCAGTTTCCAGAAGCCCGGCGCGGGCCTCGCCGTCCTGCTTTAACAATTTGTAATTAAGCATATAAAACTTTGTTACCTTTCAAATATCAATATTACAAAATCTGCCGTCAGGCCGATTTTGTGTTATAAATTAAGAGCAGAGCGCGCATACTAAGCATGGGCAACTTGCCACAATTTTTTTTGGAGGAAAAGAAAATGACAAAAAATCCATCCATTCAATGCACAATAAGCGAATGCAAGCATCACTGCGGCAGCGAGAATTACTGTTCGCTGAAAGCAATCCGCGTTGGCACGCATGAGAACCACCCCACAATGGTGGAATGTACAGACTGCGAGTCCTTTGAATACGAAGGTTAACAAACAGGCAAATCCGGACAGCAAGGCTTTAGCTGCCCGGATTTCCTATTTATATAGGAAGTATAAAATCAATTATTTTATTCCGCGCCGACGCAGTGCCAAAGGTTTATCCAATATTTCCTGCCAAACCAGGGCTGTTTGCAGATTGGAAAGCCCCCACTGCTTTTGCAGAGCGGATACATCCACATAAGGAATATCGGCGGCTTGCGGCGGCGGCGCTGCCGCATGGTGCGGCAAACTGGCCGTAACTTCTATATCGCCGGTGCAATAGCCGCATTCCTCTTCCGCCTCGCTCTGGTGCGGACGGCGATAGGACTGCTGTCTGTTCGTTCTGCGTCCGCTGCCAGACTCTGATGTCTGTAAAACCTCATTGATCACCTGCTGAACAGGATGTTCCGTTCTGTTTGCGGGCCGCCGGCCATTGCGACGTTTTTTGCCGCTGCCTAAGCTGGAAAGCAAAACGAAAATTATCAGAATTATCAGCGATTCCATATTTATCACCAGCCTTTTTGCAATAAATTCAATATTACACCATTATATTTATTGCTGGGCTTTAGGCGTACCGGAATTGGAAATTCCCTCGCGCATTTTGGTATCGGCCTGCAAATTCATCATGTTGTAGTAATCCATAACGCCTAAATTGCCATTGCGGAAAGCCTCGGCCATCGCCAGCGGCACCTGCGCCTCCGCCTCTACAACCTTAGCGCGCATGGCCTGAATCTCCGCCACCATTTCCTGCTCCTGCGCTACAGCCATGGCGCGGCGTTCCTCGGCCTTAGCCTGGGCAATTTGTTTATCGGCCTCTGCCTGATCCGCCTGAAGTTTTGCACCGATATTCCGCCCTACATCAACATCAGCCACGTCAATAGACAAAATCTCAAAAGCCGTACCGGTATCCAAACCCTTAGCCAGCACCGTTTTAGAGATCATATCCGGATTTTCCAAAACTTCTTTATGCGAAGCGCTGGAGCCAACGGTTGTAACAATGCCTTCGCCAACACGGGCAATAATCGTTTCTTCACCGGCGCCGCCCACCAAACGGTCAATATTAGCCCGCACAGTTACTCTGGCCTTAGAGCGAACCTCAATACCGTCCTTAGCCATGGCAGCCACCACCGGTGTTTCAATAACCTTGGGGTTAACGCTCATCTGTACAGCCTGCAAAACGTCGCGCCCGGCCAAATCAATGGCGGCCGCCCGCTCGAAAGCCAGGGGAATATTAGCGCGTTCCGCCGCAATCAGAGCGTTTACCACCCTATCCACATTGCCGCCGGCCAGATAATGCGCCTCCAACTGGGTAACCTTAACGTCCAGGCCGGCCTTTTCCGCCTTAATCAAAGGGTTAACAATTTTTGCCGGCGAAACCCGCCGCAGCCGCATACCAATCAAGTCCACAATCCCCACCTTAACGCCGGCCGCCAGGGCGGAAATCCACAGACCAATCGGCACAAAGGCCAGAATAATGAACAGTAAAATAATAGCGAAAAACACAATCAAACCAGCGCCAACTGCCGCAAAATCAAAACCAAAGGGCATCTTTATTCCTCCTGTCTTTTAATAAAAAACTTACAGCTATACAATATATATTAATTCTCTTAATATTAAACCACATTTTGCCAAATTTTACAAGTGATTTTTTTATTATTCGCCGGTTTTTTCCGCCGGGCTTTCAACCGCGATCACTACGACGCTGCTGCCCTCGACCTTGATCACGCGAACCTTGGTACCGCGCATTACAAAACTGCCCTCGGTTAAAACATCGGTGCGTTTGCCGTTTAATAAGGCCGCGCCGGATGGGCGCAAATCTGTTAAGGCCATGCCGCTTTCCCCAACCAGATCATTCAACTCCGCCGGCGGGCTGACATAACCTTCCTCGGTGGAGGTAGCGTCTTTGAGAATTAAACGATTCCAAACTCGTCTGGTCCGGCCGCATTTGAAACTGATAAACACCAGCAAAATTGTTATCAAAATAGCCAAGCCAATTTGCATAATGGCGGCTGAAAGGCTGGGCGCTACGCAAATAACCGCGCCAATAACGCTGCCAATACCCAAAATACCACAGATACCAAAACCGGGCACCACAAAAATTTCTAAAACCAACAGCACCAAGCCGGCTATGGCCAGCGCCACGGCAATCCAGGCTGTGTAACTCAAAAGCAGAGCACCAATAAAATACAGCGCCAAAGATGTTACGCCCAGCGCGGCAAAAACACCAACGCCGGCGAACAAAACCTCCAACACCAGGCAGCCAATGCCCAAAGCCAGCAGAATAGTCGAAACGAATGAATTATTTAAAAACCGCGTGGATTGCTCCTGAAAGTTATAATCTACCGCCACCAAATTAGCGGCAGAAATACCAAAGGCTGTCAAAGCCTCCTGATCGCTGCCGGCTAAATAGTCGGCCATACCATGCTCCACCGCCTGGGCAGAAGTCAGAGTCAACAGCCGGCCTTCTTCGCTCAAGCCCTCAATCACCACGCGTGAATCGCTCATAGCGGCGGCCAGCTGCGTGTTGCGGCCATGGCTTTCCGCCGCGCTGGTCAGTTGGGCAGTCCAGAAAGAAACCACCTTTTCATCGGCCTTTTCATTGCCGGCGCGCGGCTCGGCAGCGCCGATTGAGCCGCCGGTCTTCATGGCAATTTTATCGCAGGACAGAGCAATCAGAGAGCCTGCCGAAATTGCTTTATCGTTTACATAGCAATAAGTAGGTATCTCGGCGTCCATAATAATTTGTTTCAACGAAACAGCAGCGTCCACATACCCGCCGTAGGTGTCCAGCTCCAAAAGCACTGCGGAGGCGTCGGCCGCCGCCGCTTCCTGATGCACGCGCTCCAGATAGGCCACCATATACTGGCTTATTTCTCCCTCCAGCGTGGCCTTATAAACCAAATCGTTATTGGCTGCCAAAGCCTGGGCCGGCGGCAGCAAGGCAAAGCCAATCAAAAGCGCCAAACAGCCCCAGACTGCGCTCCGCCAACGATGTTTTGCCAAATTCTGCAATAAAATGCACCTCCTGAATTGAACCCCCATTCAGCCCGATAGCCACGGCTTGATTGAGCGTTTGTTAATCAGCACAGCTAATTAAATTATCTTCAAATATTATTATAATAATAATTAAAAATTATAAACAAAGTTTAAACTTTTGGAATAATAAAAAAAATATCTGAAAAAAAGTGATTTATCCCTACAAACGGATAAATCACTTCAGTTTTTTTTATTTAAGCCAGCATATGGCAGGCCGCAAAATGTTCTGGGGCCAGTTCTTTCAGCTCGGGGCGCTCCGTCTGGCACAAGGCGGTGCAGCGAGGACATCGGGTGTGGAACGGGCAGCCCTTAGGCGCGTCTAAGGGGCTGGGGATTTCACTGTCCAGCTGGGGAATTTTTTTATTAAAATCCATCTTAAGATCAAACACGGCGTCCAACAAGGTTTTGCTGTATGGGTGCAGGGCGTTTTTAACCTGCTCCCCCGGCATTATTTCCACAATATTCCCCAGATACATAACGGCCACCTGATGCGCAAACGAGGAAATCAAACCCAAATCATGCGCGATAAAACCAATGGCAATATTCTTTTCGCGCTGCAATTTAACCAGCAGACGAATTATTTTATCCTGCACCGAAGCGTCAAGAGCCGAGGTTGACTCATCGCAAATGATAATTTCCGGCTCCAGCGCCAGGGCGCGGGCAATACCAATGCGCTGACGCTGGCCGCCGCTCATGTTATGAGGATAGCGATCGGCCAGTTCTCCCGGCAGTTCCACCATCTCCAGCAGCTCACGGGCCTTAGCGCCGCGCTCCGCGGCTTTAATGCGCCCAAAATTCAGCAGCGGCTCGCAGATTATATCCTTGATTTTCATACGGGGGTTAAAAGAGGCGTAAGGGTCCTGAAAAACCATTTGGATATTCTGGCGGTTTTCGCGCAGGCGAGCGCCGCGCATTTTGGTTATGTCCTCGCCCCGATAAATAATTTCGCCCTCGGTGGGCATATCCAGCTGCACAATAAAGCGCATAAAGGTACTTTTGCCACAGCCGCTTTCCCCCACCAGCCCCAGGGTTTGCCCCCGGTAAATATTCAGGTTTACATCATTGCAGGCGGTCAGCCAGCGGCCGCCGGAGGCCGGAAAGCACCGGGTAATATGCCGGGCCTGCAAAAGCAGTTCGCCTGTTTGCCCAGATTTAGCTTCAGACATAGCGTTCTCCCTCCAATGACGGCACGGCGGCCAGCAAGGCCCGCGTATATTCATGCTGCGGCCGGTGCAAAATTTCTTCCCGGCTGCCCTGCTCCACAATTCGCCCTTTCTGCATTACCACGGTTTTATCTGCCATATAAGCGGCCACCCCCAAGTTGTGCGTTACAATAATAATTCCGGTGCCGTATTGCTCGCGCAGTTCCAACATCTGGCGCACAATCTGTGCCTGAGTGGTAACGTCCAGGGCGCTGGTCGGCTCATCAGCCAGCAGCAGCCTGGGCTGAAAGGTCATCGCCATGGCAATGCCCACCCTTTGGCGCATACCGCCGGAAAGCTGAAACGGATAACTCCGCATAATATTGTCGCCGCTTGGCAGGCGCATGCGCTCCAGCATTTCAACCCCCATGGCGAAAGCCGCCTTTTTAGGCATTTTTTCATGGGTTAGGATATATTCAACAAATTGATCGCCAATTTTGCGAGTGGGATTAATCATTGCGCCGGAATCCTGAAAAATCATTGAAATTTTGGTACCGCGCAGTCTGCGCCACTGTTCGCGCGAATAAGCCAGCAAGGATTCATTCTCAAATTTAATATCGCCAGCCACAACCTCGCCGCCGCCCGGCAGACAACCCAAAACTGCCCGGATCACGCTGGTTTTGCCGCTGCCGCTTTCTCCAACAATGCTGCAAATCTGACCGGCGGCCAAATCCAGATTAAAATGTTCGATAATCGGCTGGCTGCTTTGCCCATATTTAACCGTTATATCCTGAATTTTCAGCATTTTATTCCTCTTATATCACTATATTTTCAGATTAATTATTAGTACCGGCCGGGCGCATCTGGTTGGTAATCCAATAATAATCAGCCGTGCCAATCTCCGCACCGGTTACGTTGGCTTTAATGCTGCACATATTACTGTTATAATAACCATGCACCAAAACCGCCGCGTCGTCAATCAAAATCTGCTGCATTTTAGTAATCAAATCCTTGCGTACGTTCTCGTCTAACTCGATCAGCATTTGTTCATACAACGTATCAAATTCGGCGTTAGCATAGTTGCAATAGTTAGCGGCCGATTTAGAGTACCAGTTAGCCAAAAATTCCGTAGGATCGCCGGTGCCAACGGTTGTCCAGTTGGAAGAGCACAAATCATACTGGCCGGCCACCATCAAATTCCATTCCGTATCAGCGTCGCTGCTGGCCACCTTAACCGGAATACCGATTTCGCCAAGCTGGAGCTGAATAGCCTCTGCGTAATGGGAAAGGCCGCGGTTATCGTAGGTAATATAATTTAACTCGATATTCTGGCCGTCAATTTCGCGCACGCCGTCGCCGTCCGTATCCACAATGCCGGCAGCGTCCAACTTCTGAACAGCCGCGTCCAGATCGTAAGCAAAGGGGTTAGTCAGCTGAGCATAGTTATAATCCAGACTGGACGGCAGAACCGAGAAACCCTCCGTGTATAAGCCGCCCAAAGTAATTTCGGTCATTGTGGTATTGTCCAAAGCCATCAAAACTGCTTCGCGCAGTTCGTCGTTGCCCAACACACCGGCCTGATTGATATAGGCAAAGCCGCAGCGCATACCGGGCGTGGAGGTTACATAATATTTATCGTCTTCTTTAAGCTTGGCCAAATCATTAGTGGTGGTGATATTCTCCACCATATCAACGTCGCCGTTTTGCAGCGAAAGCGCCTTGGTGGTGCTGTCGTTAATAAAGGCAATTTGCAGATTGGCATAAGGAACTTCGCCGTTCCAATAATTTTCATTACGCACCAAAATACAGCTGATCTTGCCGTCAAAGGAGGTTATGGCATAAGGGCCGGTGCCTACCGGTTGCGTGGCAAAATCCGTACCGGCGTTCACGTCCAAAATCACAAAAGAGGGATAAGACAGAACCTTGGTTAAATCCGGATAGGCTGTGTTGGTAACGATTGTAACCGTACCGGCCTCGTTATCCGCCGTCATCGAAACCATATCTATAAACTTGCTGGGTTTAACACTGTTTTCCTCTTCCATATCATAAATACGCTGGAACTCATCAACCACCGCCTGGGCGGTTACGGCATTGCCGTTAGAGAACTTTACGCCGTCGCGCATATGGATAGTCCAGGTTTTATGATCGTCCGATACTGTATAACTATCGGCCAGCCAGGGGATTGCGTTCATTTCATCATCAAAGCGGAACAGACATTCGCCCACGCCATAGCGGCTGACCGCCCAGCCGGAATTAATCATCTGGCCGGGATCCAGCACGTCGGAATAGCTGAAGCAGCCAAAACGCAGCGTATCGCTGGCAGCGCCCGGCGTTTCGGCCTTTTGGTCCGTTTCGCTGCCGCAGCCGGACAGAGCGCCTAAAGCGGTCAACATCAACAAACCAAGCGCCAACAATTTAGTTAATTTTTTCATTTTGGTATCAATCCTTCCTTATTAAATATGATTATTGCAAACCGGCCCAGGCCGATTTATAAACGAAAATTTAATTATCAGTCCGGGGGTCCAAAACATCGCGCAGGCTGTCGCCCAGCAAATTAAAGATCACCACCACCAGAAAAATTGCCAACCCGGGGAAAATCATCATCCAGGGGGCGTTTTCCAGGCAGGACCGCCCCTCGTTCAGCATCAGACCCCACTCCGGCGTAGGCGCCAGCGCGCCAAAGCCCAGAAATGAAAGGCCGGCCAGTTCCAACATCATACCGCCAATATCTGTCGCCGCAGTGATCACCAGCGTGGGCAAAGCGTTGGGCAGCATATAGCGCCGCAATATATAAAGCGTGCGCGAGCCGGTTACGGTAGCGGCCGCCACATAATCCTTGTGCCGGATCTTCAGTACCAGACTGCGCGAAAGGCGGGCATATTTCGTCCAGCTAACCATGGTGATAGCAATAACGGCGTTGGTAATGCTGGCCCCCAAAATACCGGCAATCGCAATAGCCAAAATCATACCCGGAAAGGAAATCATCATATCGGCCACCCGCATAATCACCGTGTCAACTAATTTACCAAAGTAACCGGCCAGCACGCCAAGCACGCTGCCTAACAGAAAAATGCAAAAGACCAGCGTCAGCGTAGCCGAAAGCGAGGTTCTGGCCCCAAAAATCACGCGGGAAAACACATCGCGCCCCAGTTTATCAGTACCAAACCAATGCTCCGCGCTGGGGGCCTGCAAAGAATCACGCATTACGGCCGCATAAGGGTCCTGAATCGGCAGCAGCGGGGCCAGCCAGGCCACCGCAATCACCGCCGCCGCCAACAGCGAGAAAAAAGTGAACTGCTTATTGGCTTTGATAAAGGCTGCAATCTTTACCATAACTTACCTCCCCTCCCGCATGCGCGGATCTAAATATGTATAAGAAATATCCACCGCCAGGTTGATAACCATATAAATTAAAGCAATCCAAAGCACCACGCCCTGAATTAAATAATAATCATGGGCGGTAATTGCCGAAACTGCCAGACTGCCAAGCCCCGGATAGGAAAAGATTGTTTCTACAACCGCAGTGCCGCCCAACAGGTTGCCTAAGGACAACCCCAGCATAGTTACCAGCGGCAGCAGCGCATTTGGGAAAACATGCCGCCAAAGGATTACGCTTTCCTTAATACCCCGGCAGCGCGCGCCCACCACATAATCCTGGCTAAGCTCGTCCAAAACGGCGGTGCGCACCTGCCTGGTATATTTGGCGGCCATCGCAAAAGCCATGGTTATAGCCGGCATAACCATCCGCTGCCAGCCGCCGGTTATGGATGTTACCGGCAGCAGATTCAGCTTTAAAGCCAGCAAGTAAATCAATAACAGACCAACCCAAAAGTTTGGCATGGAAATGCCAAAAAATGTACAGGCACGCACCAGATAATCCGGCCATTTGTTACGCTTAACCGCAGCCAGCATACCGGCGGGCACCGCTATCAGCAACATTAGCGCCAATGATAACAGCGATAGCTTTAAAGTTGGCCAAAGACGCGCCAGTAAAGAATCCACTACCGGCTTGCCGGATGAAAATGAAGTGCCGAAATCACCATGCAGGCAGTTGCCCAACCAGTTAAAGTATTGCACTAAAAAAGGCTTGTTCAGCCCCAGCTGCTCGCGCATGCTCTCCAGAACCTCCTCCGATGGGATAACGCCGCTGGCGGCATACATAGAGCGCACCGGATCACCGGGAGCCAGATATGTCAGGCTGAAAGTTAAAAAGCTGACGCCCAGCAAAACAATGACAATCTGCAAAATTCTTTTGCCAAAATCCTTTAAGCTCAAACTGCTTTCTCTCCTTTGTTTCTACATTTTAAACACAAAAAAACACAACCTTAAAACCGCTGTAATTTGCCGTTTAAGATTGTGTTTGCCAAACAGAAAACAGGACAATATACATAAATTGTCCTCTATAAATAAACAAAATTTCTCAAATATATACCGTAAGAAATTATTGTCAATGGATGTAATATGAGCAGGTATCCTGACTCGAGATCATCATCTGCACCGCACCTTCCCAGACCTTACGCCCAGTGGTATAATCGCGGCCGATTCACTCACACAGTGACGGCATCGTACCGGCTTTTTCCGGTTTCCCTGTACAGGCCCCAGCCAGAGGCGAAAGCCTGCAATCAATTTGATACTCAAATATTACATATTCAGTTTTTATGGTAAATACTTCTTGTATTATACATCATAAAAAATGATTTGTCAAACATTTTTTATGAATTTTTCCCTTTTTTTGCTTTTTTAGCTATTGACAAATGGGCAAAAATAGTTTATGATAAAGACAACATTTGAACAGTTATTCATATGAACTTTTATTCAAACAAAATAAAGTAATCTTAAAGGAGGTTCCTCTGATGCCCAAACATATACACCAAAATAACGACGAACATATCCATAATCACGAGCATAAACATGAACATCACCACGACCATGACGAATGTGGCTGTGGACATGACCACGGCCACGAACATGAACACCACCACGACCACGATGAATGCGGCTGCGGACATGACCACCGCCACGAACATGAACACCACCACACCCCCGGACATCCCGCCGACTGTGAGTGTGAGCTATGCCATCCCCATGAAGAATACTGCGACGTCTGCGGCGAAAGCCTGGCAAACTGCACCTGCAAAATGCCGGACGACGGCTGTGAAAAGCAGGTCTATATTTTGGAAAATCTGGGCTGCGCCAACTGCGCCGCTAAAATGGAAGCTAAAATCAAAGAGCTGCCCGGCGTTAAATAAGGCACCGTCAACTTTGCCACTAAACAGCTGAGTCTTTCGGCGGAAAATCATCGGGCTATCCTGCCGCAGATTCAGCAAATCTGCACAGCTATTGAATCCGATGTTAAAGTGGTGCCGCGTCAGGCCAAAAAACCAGGCAGCCAAAAAACCCAAACCTACATTTTGGAAAACCTGGGCTGCGCCAACTGCGCCAGCAAGATTGAAAGGCAAATCAACGCCCTACCCAGTGTTACCAGCGCCAGCATAACCTTTGCCACCAAACAGCTGAAGCTTACCGCCAAATCACCGGATTCTCTGCTGCCGGAAATCAGCCGGATCTGCACATCCATTGAACCGGAAATTGTGGTAACACCAAAGGAGTCCCGGCCTGGTTCCGCTCACAAGCAGGCTAAAGAAGGGATTGCTGAAAGCACAATTTCTTTGCTGACAATTATTGTCGGCGCTTGCCTGTTTGCGGCCGGACTGGTTATGGAGCATATGGGTATGGCGGAGGCCTCGCTTATCGCCTTGATCCTGGGTTATATAACCCTGGGCGGCGAAGTTCTGACAACCGCCCTGCGCAATATTTTAAAAGGCCAGATTTTTGACGAAAACTTCTTAATGAGTATCGCCACCCTGGGCGCGTTTGGTATAGCAGAATATCCGGAGGCCGTCGGCGTTATGCTTTTTTACCGGATTGGCGAATATTTCGAGGACAGAGCCGTTGCCAAAAGCCGCAGCCAGATTATGGACGCCGTAGACCTGCGCCCGGAGGTTGTCAATCTGTTGGTAGGCGATGAAATCCGGGTTATCGACGCGGCGGACGCCAATGTGGGCGATATTCTGCTGGTGCGCCCCGGCGACCGTATCCCCCTGGACGGCGTGGTTATCGACGGCGAAAGCCGCATTGATACCTCGCCGGTTACCGGCGAACCGGTGCCGGTTAAGGCCGCCTACGGCGACGAGGTTATCTCCGGCTGCTTAAACACCTCGGGCCAGCTGAAAATCCGCGTGGAAAAAGTTCTGTCAGAATCCATGGTAACCAGAATTTTAGATTCGGTGGAAAACGCCGCGGCCAACAAACCGCAGATTGATAAATTCATCACCCGCTTTGCCCGAGTTTACACCCCGCTGGTGGTGGCCGCCGCCGTTGCCGTAGCCTGTGTTCCGCCCCTGCTGGCCGGCGGCGACTGGAATTATTGGCTTAAAACCGCCCTCACCTTCCTGGTTATCAGCTGCCCCTGCGCGCTTGTGTTAAGCGTGCCGCTGGCTTTCTTCTCCGGCATTGGCGCAGGCTCCAAAAAAGGGATTCTATTTAAGGGCGGCGTCGCCATTGAAGCGCTGAAAAACGTTCAGGCGGTGGTTATGGATAAAACCGGCACAATTACCAAAGGCAATTTTATTGTTCAGCAAGCGGTTTCGGCAGTGCCGGAAATTACATCTTCGCAGTTGTTAGCCCTGGCCGCAAGCTGCGAATTGGCCTCCACTCACCCAATCGGCAGCAGCATTATCAACGCCGCTGAAGAACAAAATCTGCAAATTGAACGCCCCGGCAAAGTGGAAGAACTGGCCGGTCTGGGTATCCGGGCCGAAGTGGCCCAAGGCGTGCTGCTGTGCGGCAACCGCAAACTATTGACAGTCAATAACGTTGATTACAGCGCGTTTAACAAGGCCGGCTTTGGCACAGAGGTTTTGGTGGCCCTTAACGGTCGTTTTATCGGTTATTTACTGATTGCCGATACAATCAAGGATGATGCGGTAAACGCTATTAAACGGATTAAAGCCCAGGGCATTACAACCGCTATGCTGACCGGCGACGCGCAGGACAGCGCCGATGCGATTGCTCAGCAAACCGGCATTGACGAGGTTCACGCCAAGCTGCTGCCGCAGGATAAGCTGAACGAATTAAGCAAAATCCGCAATCAATATGGCAGCGTGATGTTTGTAGGCGATGGTATTAACGACGCCCCGGTACTGGCCGGCGCCGACGTTGGCGCGGCCATGGGCAGCGGCGCGGACGCCGCCATTGAGGCTGCCGACGTAGTCTTTATGACCTCCGGCGTGGAGGCTATTCCCCAGGCTATTGATATTGCCAAGGCCACTAATCGTATTTCCTGGCAAAACGTTTATTTTGCGCTGGCCGTTAAAGCCCTGGTTATGCTGCTTGGTTTATTGGGCTATGCCAATATGTGGCTGGCTGTGTTTGCCGATACCGGCGTTTCGATGCTTTGCCTGCTCAATTCAATCCGCATTTTATATAAATAAATTACTCAAATACAGGAAGATAAACAGGGCCGAAATAATTCAGCCCTGTTTAGTTTTACAAAAATTCGGCGCTAAAATCAACTGGCAAAATACCTCGGCCATTTTCTCCGGAGTTTCTTTAAAGCCGCCCAGCCCCCAAATGCGCGAAAGGCTGCACAATCCGCCGGCTATAAAGGAAACCTCATAATCAGAAAGCGGCCATTTCAGTTCCTGAAATTCCACCTGACTAAATATATCATATAAAAAACGGTTCATTTGATCAATCAACAATTTAGCCACCGTGGACTCGCCAATATGCTGCCAAAAATGAAAATGCTCCCAAACCTTGCTGGAATAACGATTATTCTGAAAATATTCACAAACAAAATCATAGAGAAGATTATTATCCCGCTGCAACATTTTCTGTAAATTGGCTGCGAATTTTTTCTCCCAAAATTTAATAATAATCTCATCCTTGCTGGCATAGTTGCGATAGTATGACATTCTTGATACCCCGGCTTTTGCCGCAATCTCCGTAACGCTGATTTTATCATAGGGCTTTTGTTCCAACAAAAGCAGCAGCGCCTTAAACATACATTCTTCCACCAGCGATTGACGTGTTTTTTTATCCTGCAAATTAACACCCCTCCATAACAAATCCCAAACAAACTACTGGTTTTTGTAACAACTCCCAAAAAAACTCTTGCTAAAAATTCAGTTTTATGGTATATTATTCAACATCCCCCTGTTACAAGTGTAACACTATTGGCTTAATATGTAAAGCATCTGGCAAAAATAAAATACATAAAGGAGAGGATTAAAATAATATGAGTAGCAATGAATACTACCAGCAAAACTTAAAAAAAATAATTTTTATTATTGCAATTTTGGTTTCCGGCGGCTTTATCACCATGTTTTCCGAAACGGTCTTAACCCCGGCGCTACCCACAATTATGGCTGAAACCAACGTCAGCACCAATGTTGCGCAGTGGCTAACCACCGGTTTTATTCTGGTTTCCGCCATTATGATTCCGCTGACCGCCTTCTTTATCAATCGTTTCCCCACGCGGCGGCTTTTTATGGGCGCAATGTCGCTGTTTGCTTTTGGCTGCCTGCTCTGCGCAATTTCGCCTAATTTTATTGTAATCCTGCTGGGGCGTTTTTTCCAGGCGGCCGGCGCCGGCATGATGATGCCGCTTTGCCAAACCGTGGTACTTATTTTGGTTCCTATTGCCAAGCGCGGCACCGCCATGGGCATTATCGGCCTGGTTATGGCGCTGGCCCCGGCCATCGGCCCCACCCTGGCCGGCTGGGTTATCGACGTGATGGGCTGGCATATTATGTTTTATATTATCACAGCTCTTTCGGTGCTGGATATTGTACTGGCCGGCCTGGTACTGGAGAATGTTATTGAAACCAGCCATCCCCAGCTTGATTTACCGTCGGTTATTTTATCCAGTATAGGCTTGGCCGCTTTCCTCTATGGCTGCACTGCGGCCGGCGATATTGGTCTGCTGCATATCATCCCCTGGCTGTTTATTCTGCTTGGCGTTGCCGCCTCTGCGGTATTTGTTAAACGGCAGTTTAATCTGCGCGAGCCTTTTTTGGATTTGCGTATTTTACGCTACCCAAGATTTACTATCGCGACCATTATCGCCATGATTGTGAACGCCGCGCTGATTTCCGGCGCTGTGATGCTACCAATTTTCATGCAGAACATTCAGGGTTTCAGCGCCATGCAATCGGGGCTGGCTATGCTGCCGGGCGCTATCTGTATGGCGATTATGAACGTGGTTTCCGGACGAATCTTCGATAAATACGGCCCCAGAGGTCTGGCGTTGATTGGCCTCTCGCTGCTGACTTTATCCGCCGGCGCTTTCGTGCTTATGCACCCCGGCACGCCGTTTGCCCTGATTTGCGTAATCTACACCATGCGTATGGTAGGCGTTTCTATGGCGATGATGCCGATTACCACCTGGGGCTTAAACGCCATCAGCAACAAGCGTATGGCGCACGGCACGGCAATTAACAACACTCTGCGCCAGGTGGCCGGTTCAATCGGAACGACTTTCTTTGTGGCAATTATGACCAGTTTTGCCAGCCTGCGGCCAAATGATGATTATATTACCGCCAACCTGTACGGTATTCATATTTCCTTTGCAGTGATTACCCTATTCTGTCTGGCGTCTTTAGTTCTATCGTTTATTTATGTACGCCAGCCAAAAAATGACGGCGTAATTAAATTAAAAAAACAAAGAGCTTAAAAAAAATCCCTCGGATAAATCCGAGGGATTTTTTTAGGCCTTTAATCGGGCAATAATGTTTTGCAGTTGAAAAATAGCCTGATTAACCTGTTTCTGCGCGGCGTTAATCTTGTCCTGAACCGTTAAATCCGTAAATATGTTATCAAGCCAAGTATCCAAAATTCTCAACCCATCGCCTAAATCTATTAAATCAACCTGCAAATCAGCAGCGTCCAGCTGTTTGCGCAAACAGGTCAAATCATATTTGGCATTTTGCAGGCAACGGTTGACTTCATCTATATCGTTATGCTTGGCAATACTGGTGAGCAAACCGCCGCCTAAAATATCAAACACACCCATATTATGAGCGCTGTATAATTTATCCCGCGCTTTTTGCAAATCACGCAGAGCTGTTTCCGCGCAGGTTAGCAGTTTCGCTTCGTCAGCCATAGCTAAACTGCTGCCTCCATAATTTCGGCCACAATACGCTGGGCGGCCTCTGCCGGGTCCGGCTGCGCCGTAATCGGCCTGCCGATAACCAGATAATCAGCCCCAGCCTCCACCGCCTGCCGGGGCGTCATAATGCGGCTTTGGTCGTTAGCCGCCGCCCAAATTGGCCGAATACCAGGTGTGATGATCTTGAAGTCCTGGCCGCAGGCCTGGCGAATAAGGGCAATTTCCTGCGGCGAAGCCACAACGCCGTCCAGCCCTGCGGCCTTGGCCAGTTTGGCCCAGCTGACAACCTGTTCGGCAATCGGCCGG
Source organism: uncultured Bacillota bacterium (assembly GCA_948907985.1). Lineage (GTDB taxonomy): Bacteria > Bacillota > Dehalobacteriia > UBA4068 > UBA4997 > Avidehalobacter. The sequence continues at coordinate 2,214 of CAQWMM010000028.1, read as the reverse complement.
TCGATACCAATTTCTTCCGTAAATTCCTGCTGGCTCAAACTGGTTAGGACAGTAACCGCCACCACCAGCGGCTTGCGCCCATTTTCCGGCACGCTTTCGGCAACGGCCTGTGCGGCGGCGGCCAACATCTTTTTGCCGCCGGCGGCATGCAGTGTCATAATAAAAGCCTGCAAACCAGTCAGAACTCTCGCAGCCTCGGCTACAGTATTAGGAATATCATGTAGCTTTAAGTCAATAAAAACCTGGCCGCCCAACTTTTCAATATCCCGCACAATGCCCGGCCCTTCTGCATTATAAAGCTGCATACCGATCTTAAAAGCGCCCACGTTGTCATACAGTTTTTCGGCCAGAGCCAATGCCCGCTCACGGGTTGGCACGTCTAAAGCCACAATTATTTTTTCTTTGGCCTGTTCCCGGCTTAAGGACATAAAAAATCCTCCCCTCAAACAAAAAAATATCAATCGCGTTAAGTATTCCTAATCGGTTTCCATTTGCTTAATCGCAAATGGATTTGTGAACACTAAACTCTGCCTGCTTCAGCTACGCTGGATTGGCAATCGTTAAGTTTTCACAAATAAAATGCCCCACAATGCCGGTCTAATGCCAATGTTTTGAACCTGCATATGCAGGTGGGATTCCGCACGCTGCTTCCTTAGTCCACTCTATGGAGGCATTAAGTCCACAGACAAATATAGGATTCCCATATTTTGAGTGTTGGCTCAAAACTTATCAGCATCTCTTCGCACACTGTCGGGCAAATTTATTATATTCCGCTATCGTTAACATTATAGCACTATCACGAAAGAAATTCAATAAAAAAATAGCCAATATATATGGGTTTTGTTATAAACGCCAAAATTTTCTCTTTTAAGAGTGTTTAAGCTTAAAAAATAAAAATTTTATATTAATATAAAACAAATTCCAACATATTTAATGATAAATATTGAATTTATTACCTGCTGGACGTATAATATAGGCGGCGAAACGAACTATTTACAGGGAGATGAGGAAAGATGGAATTAAGTGAAGTTGCACAAAATATTTTAACCGTTTTTGCCGTTGCTTGCCTGGGCTATCTGGTGGGCCGAATTAAAATCTGGGGGATCAGCCTGGGGGCAACCGGTATTTTTCTGGTTGGTTTGCTGTTCGGCCATTTGGGCGTCAGCACGCCGCGCGTTTTGCAGGACATTGGTCTGGTTCTGTTTATTGCCGCCACCGGGCTTTCCGCCGGGCCAGGTTTTATTCAACGTATTAAACGCAGTGGTTCGGCTTACATAATTTTATGCTTAACCACCACCATAGTTGGCTGCATACTTTGTATATTAGCTGTCAAGGTTGGGCATTTGGCGGCTCCTTTAGCCGTGGGTATTATGGCCGGCTCTTTCACAACCTCACCCGGATTTGCGGCCGCCCAGGAAGCTGTGCGCGCCAATGTGGAAGCCGTTGGCCAGGTTTCGGCTGGCTACGGTTTAATTTATCCTATCGGCGTTGTATGCACGGTGCTGTTCATCCAAATTGTACCGCGTCTGCTGCACGCCAATATGGCCGCGGAACGCCGCTTGATTGAAACAGAAAGTACTGTCGATACGCCGTCTTCGGCACAACAAAAAAAAGACGGTTTTAAAATTGATAAGTATGGTTTGTGTATCTTCTCAATAGTTGTAGTTTTAGGAATTATGTTAGGCTCTGTCAGCATACCCCTGCCCGGCGGCGGGCGATTTGCTCTGGGGCTTACCGGCGGACCGCTGGCTGTTGGCCTGCTTTTTGGGCATCTGGCGCACAATCACCCCGGCTTGTTAACAGTAGACAACAAATTGATTGGGCCGATTGAAGAAATTGGCTTGCTGTTGTTTTTTGCCGACGCCGGCATTGACGGCGGCCACGGCGTGGCCAAAATTTTGGCGGCCTATGGCGCCACGCCGATTTTATACGGTTTGTTAATGGTTATTACTCCCCTTATTATAGGTTATTTAGTGTTCCGCTTTTACTTAAAGCTGCCCTTGCTGAACGGTTTATCCGCTCTCACCGGCAGCATGACCAGCACTGCCGCCCTGGCGGTGCTGACCCAACAAGCCAAAACTGATAGTATCGCCGCCGCCTATGCCACAACCTATCCTCTGGCTTTAATTTTAATGGTGTTGGTTATGCAGTTTTTAATTGCTCTTTAAGTTTTTGCCATAATATAAAACAGTGCGCTATCCGTATGCTATGGAT
>CAQWMM010000027.1 GCA_948907985.1 uncultured Bacillota bacterium | reverse complement strand
AAACGGATTTTAGGCTCGGTGCCGGAGGGGCGGACGCGGATAAAACCGCCGTCGGCAAAGGCAAAGCCCAGCATATCCACTTTGGGGAAATCCAGTGGTTTGATAGCGTTAGAATCTTTATCCCAAACCTCGGCGCGGTCGAAATATTCCCGGCGCACAACTGGCAGACCGCCAATTTCTGTCCGCTGGTCGGCACGCAGAGTTTGCATAATAGCGGCTATTTGTTCGCGGCCATCGATACCGGAGAGAGTGCAGGCCACCTGGGTGTCCAGGAAGTAACCGAATTTAGCGTAGATTGTCTGCAAAACCTCTAACAGGCTCATATTTAACAGCTCTTTGTAGTATAGGGCGGCCTCGGCCACCAGAGCCGCCGCCACAACCGCGTCTTTATCGCGGGCATAGGTGCCTTTCAGATAGCCAAGGCTTTCTTCAAAGCCCAGCAAGAAAGTACCGCGGCCGCTCTCTTCCATCAATTTAATCTGCTCGCCGATATACTTAAAGCCTACCGGCACGTCCTTAACCGTAACTCCCAGGCCGGAAACAACTTTGTTGGCCAAAGCGGTGGACACAATGCTTTTGATAACCATGCCGTCCACGGGCAGGCTGCCCAGATCCTTGGCCTGTTTGATTATGTAATAGGCTAGCAAAACGCCGACCTGATTGCCCGTCAGGCGCTGAAAACTGCCGTCGGCCCGGCGGCAGCAAACCCCCAGCCGGTCAGCGTCGGGGTCAGTGGCCAGCAGCAAATCAACCTGTCCCTGGCCGGCAGCCTCCACCTTGGCCGCTAATTTTTCCGCCAGCCGCCAGGCGTCCGCCTCTTCTGGATTGGGAACCGCAACGGTGCGAAATTCGGTGTCGGCCACCGCCTGTTCCTGCACAATATGTAAACTGCTGAAACCGTTCTCCCGCAAAATTCTTTCCACCAGTTTTGCGCCGGTGCCATGCAGGGGAGTGTAAACCAGATTGAGATTGCCGCCGCGCGCTTTGCTCATCTGATAGTTCAGCATTTGTTCATGCACTTTGGCGGTATAAGCGTCGTCCAGCTCCGGCCCCATAATTTCCAGCAGACCTTTGGCCTGTGCTTCCGCCAGGTCGGCCACCGGAACCTGCCAGGAGTTGCGCTCCCGCATTTTGGCGATAATTACGTCGGCTTGCTCCGGCGGCAGTTGCCCGCCGTCTTCCCAATAAACCTTATAGCCGTTATATTCCTTGGGATTGTGGCTGGCGGTTACCATTACGCCGGCGATTGCCTGTTTTTCCCGCACGGCAAAGGAGAGGGTGGGGGTGGGGCGCAGCTCGGCGAAAAGATAAGCCTTAACGCCGTTGGCGGCCAGCACCAGAGCGGTTTCCTGGGCAAATTCTCTGGAAAAACGGCGGGAGTCGTAAGAGATGGCTACGCCGCGTGCTTTGGCAGCCTCGCCATGTTCGCTGATACAATCAGCCAGGGCCTGGGTGAGCCGGCGGATTAGATAAATATTCATGCGGTTGGTGCCAGCGCCCAGCAAACCGCGCATACCGCCGGTTCCAAATTCCAAGTCGCAGTAAAAACGGTCTTCAATCTCTTTTTCATTGTCTTGCAGGGCCAAAAGTTCTTCCTTGGTGGCGGCGTCGCACCAGGGAGCGTTCAGCCATTCCTGATAGCGGGTTAAGATGTTTTCAGCTAACATAAAAATCACTCCAATTCTTTGTGTATTTTAAATAAAAGTTCTGTAATATATGTATTAGTTATGTTATAATTGTAATAAAAAATGTGTTTAATAGCAATCTTTTATCAAATGTATTTTCAATTTTTTTCCTTAAAATTTCGATAAATTATTTGCTGATTATTTTGACTGGAGGTTTTGTTATGACAAAAATACTTACCATTGATTGCGGGGCCAGCAAATGTGCCCTGACCGTTTGGCAAAGCTCTTGCTCGCGGCCGCCGGAAGCGGAGGCAGAACTCACTGTGCCTACTGATTTTGCGGATGAACAGGGGCTGCTGCCACATTTGCGCCAGCTGTGCCAGGGGCAGGATATTGAGGCGGCGGCCCTGGCGGTGGCCGGGGTTACTAATGACGAGGGCCGGGTGCAGTTGACGAATAATTCTTGTTGTCTTGATTTGGCAAATTTAAGTCTGGGATTGAATACAATTAAACATTGGACGATGCTAAACGATTTGGCCGCCTTTGCACATGCGCTGCCGGCGCTGCACAGTATCCCTGCCGGAATGTTGGAGCGGCTTAATCCTCCTGCGGCTGACGAGCCGGGGCTGCAAGATGTTTGCATGGCGGCGGCGGTGGGCACCGGCCTGGGTGTGGCCGCCCGGTTAGGCAGCGGCAGGGTGTTGAGCAGCGAGGCCGGCCATTGCAGCTTTGCGCCGGAAAGCCCGGCGTTGCTGGAGCTTTGGCAAAATATGCGCAGGTTTATTCCGCGCCCCTGCAATGAGGATTTGCTCTCCGGGCGCGGGTTGGTGAACATTTTGCGCGCCGCCAATCCGGAATCGCCGCAGTTGTGGCAGAATAAGCAGCCGGCGGATATTACGGCCATTGCCCAAGGGAAAAAAGCCGCTTCCGCAGAAGAGGCCGCCGCCTGCCGGCAGGTCTTCCGGTTGTTCAGCGAGGCGGCCGGTCAAGCTTTAAGCAACCTGGCGTTGTGTTACTTCAGCAGCGGCGGCGTTTATATTGGCGGCGGCGTGATTGCCAAAATCGGCGAACTTTTTGATCGGGAGATCTTCTATCGGGCCTTTTTGAAAGCCTGCCCGTTTCAGAAACAGTTAGGGCAAATGCCAGTTTATCTGGTTAAAGCGGAAAACACCGTATCCCTGGGGGCCGCCTGTTTTGTGGAGAATTATTTGCTGGGTTGAGCGGGTTTATGTTGCCGCCGGCGCAGCAGCAAGATTAGCAGCAGAACGTTTTCAGCAAAAAGCAGACAAATAAAAATACATTGCCGGTTCATAATGCTTTGCAGTTTTTGCTGGGCGTTATGCTGTTCCTGCCGGGTGTTATCAAGCAGACTGGAAATAGCCAGTTCCAGGTCGGCACTAATCATGTTTTTGGATAGGGTGTAGCGTTCGTTAAAAACCAGATCCTGCGCTTTGATTAACATTTCCTGCGGGGAAAGCTGCAAATCCTCAACGGTGATTATGGTGTTTTGCAGGCTGGCGGGCAAATCTTCCTCGGCCATTTCCTGGGAGAGAGCGGTTAATTTCATGGCGTAAAACTCGCGCTGCATCAGCAGGTTGGAGGCGTCCAACGCGTCCATTAAATAATCATAAGCAGCGTTTTTGGCCTGATAGGCGGCCAGCTGGTTGATAGCGCGTTCGCGGCGGCGGGTTTCGTCGGCCTCGGCAAAATAGTTTTGCAAATTTTGTTCATTTTGCGTAACAACATACATCCGCGCCTGTTCGGTCAGATAGTCGGAGCCGGCGGCCAGCTGGGCGTCGGCGCTTTGGCAGGCGATAAAGGTGTTGGTAAATTCCTGCAATTTACTGTATTGCGCCGTTGCGTCCAAGGTGGCATGAATTAGTAATATGTATAACAGGCAGGAAGTAACAATTAAAAAAATGCTGAGCTTTTGTCGGTTTTTTTTAGCTTGCATGATTGAACCCTGTTGGCCTCCCTCAAACAAACGCCGCCGTTTTAAAAAAGGAACGGCGGCTTAACTTAGTGTGTTCTATTTTAAGGTTGCCCGGCGGGACAGTTTAATTTTGCCCTGCGAGTCAATAGCAATCACCTTAACGGTCAGCATATCGCCCTCGTGGCAAATATCTGTAACCTGATTAACTCGGGACTTGTCCAGCTCGGAGATATGCACCATACCTTCCTTGCCTTTGCCGCCGAAAACGCCGGGTATAATTTCCACAAAAGCGCCAAAATCCTTAACGCCAACTACTTTGCCGGTGTAGATCTTGCCAACCTCCGGCTCGGCGATAATAGCCTCGATAATTGCCTTGGCGCGCAAACCGGCCTCTCCCTCCACGCTGGCGATAGCAATAGCGCCGTTATCGTCAATATCAATTTGGGCGCCGGTTTCTTCCACAATCTTTTTGATAACCTTGCCGCCGCTGCCGATAACCTCACGGATTTTATCAGGATGAATATTCATGGAAATAATCCGCGGGGCGTTGGGCGAAAGTTCTTCTCTTGGTTCGGCAATGCAATCCAGCATCTTGCCCAGAATAAAGGCGCGTCCTTCTTTGGCCTGGGCCAGCGCTTTGGTTAAAATTTCCTTGTTGATACCCGCGATTTTAATATCCATCTGGATGGCGGTAACGCCGCGGCTGGTGCCGGCCACCTTAAAGTCCATATCGCCCAGAAAATCTTCCATACCCTGAATATCCGTGAGGATGGTCATGTTTTCACCGTCGCTGATTAAGCCCATCGCCACGCCGGAAACCGGAGCGGAAATCGGTACGCCGGCGGCCATCAGGCTCATAGTGCTGGAGCATACGGAGGCCATAGAGGTGGAGCCGTTGCTTTCAATAGCTTCTGATACCAGGCGCAGCGCATAGGGGAACTCTTCCGGGCTGGGGATTACCGGCTCCAGGGCGCGCTCGGCCAGTGCGCCGTGGCCAATTTCCCGGCGGCCCGGGCCGCGCATGGGGCGGGTTTCGCCGGTGCTGTACGGCGGGAAGTTGTATTGGTGCATATAGCGCTTGGTGGTTTCCAGCCCCAGACCATCCAGCGTTTGCGAATCGCTGAGCATACCCAGCGTGCAGATGTTTAACACCTGCGTTTGGCCGCGGGTAAACAGGGAAGAGCCATGCACTTTAGGCAGAATATCCACCTCGCAGGTGATCGGGCGCACTTCGTTTAAGGCCCGGCCGTCGATACGCAGTTTGTCGCGGGCAATCATGGTGCGGAAAACTTCTTTTTCCATTTTATCAATAAAGTTGGCAATATTATCCTGTTCGTCGGCGTATTCTTCACCGCTGAACAGTTCAGCAATCGCGGCCTTGGTGCCCTCCAGCAGATCCTCGCGTTCCTGCTTGGGCAATTTCTCCACCGCGCATTTGTGCACTGCGGCGGCCAGTTCTTCTTTGTGTGCCATAATGGCGGCTTCTAATTCTTCATTAACGTGTTCTTCCTCAAAAACTTCCTTTTCCTTAGCCAGCCCCATAGCCAGAGCTTCGGCGCGGAAGTCTTCAATAAAGGCGACAATGCGTTTGATTTCTTCATGGGCGGTTAAAATAGCCTCCAGAATGGTTTCTTCCGGGATCTCCGCCGCGCCGGCCTCCACCATCATAATAGCGTCTTTGGTGCCGGCCACAGCGATGTGCATAACACTGTTGGCCTTTTGCTCCACCGTGGGGTTGATGATAAACTGGTTGTCCACCATACCCATGATTACGCCGGCGATCGGGCCGTTAAACGGTGCGTGCGAGATGTGCAGGGCCGCCGATGCGCCGCACATGGCGGTAATTTCCGGCGGGCAGTCCTGATCCACTGAAAGAATGGTGGCCACCACCTGAACGTCCTTGCGATAGGCCTTGGGGAACAGTGGGCGCAGCGGGCGGTCAATCAGCCGGGCATTTAAAATTGCCTGGTTGCTGGCGCGCCCCTCGCGGCGAATGAAACCACCGGGAATTTTGCCAACGGCATACATTTTTTCTTCATAATCCACGGTCAGCGGAAAAAAATCAATACCATCCTTAGCTTTGGCGGCCACGGTGGCTGTTGCCAAAACAGAAGTATCTCCATAAGTTGTAAAAACAGCGCCGCTGGCCTGCTTGGCCATACGTCCGGTTTCCAGCGTCAGCGTCCGACCGCCGACTTCCAGGCTTTTTCTTAAAATCTCTGTCATTATTGCCTCCTAAATATATCATTATCCTGTTTGTTTTAACTATTTTTTATTCGACAGATATTTAATTTTTCCTGCCGGTTGGCAAATTTTTTCAGTATCTTCGCTCTAAAAGTTGTAAAATAATGTTGGAATAGTCAAAATAAAATATTGATGTGCGGCGCGCCGTATGCTATAATTAAGGCAGATTAAAAAGGAGGGGTTTTTATGCGTACTGAGGCTGAACGTCAGGATATCAGAAAGGCAATGGCTTTTGATCTGTGCAACATTATTGATGAAGATCCGACGCAGGAAACCTACACCAAAGAAGAAATTAAAAAGCTGATTCGCGTCTATGTTACAACGGCGGAACAGAAGTAAAAGCAAATCAGGTCAGGCAGCCTGCGGACATTGTTAAAAGCCCCGGATTTAATTATCGGGGCTTTTGGCGTTTTAATTAGCCATACTTAAAATATTTTTAATGCGGTCGGCAGTTTCCGGCTGGCTGTCGTTGCTGATCAGCCAAAGCTCGCTGAAGAGAATTTCCCGGGCTTGTTCAAAAATTTTGCGTTCGCCGCCGGACAACTGTTTGGCGCGGTCGCGCAGGGTCAGGCCATGCACAATCTCGGCCAACTCAAAGACGTTGCCGTTTTTGATGCGGGACATTTGCAGCCGAAAGCGGTTGTTCCATTTTTCCAGATTAAGCTTGCGCACGGTTTGGCTCATCTCGGCCTCCGGCTGGCGGCCCTCAAGAATTTGCAGTACCTTATTGGTGGCCTCCGGCGGCATCAAATCCCGCAGGCCGATTTTTTCTGCCTCTTCCTGGGGTACCATCACGCGAAGATCATTAAAGGGCAGATTAAGCACATAATAACTGCGGCTGCGTCCTGCAACCTCGCGGTTTTCAATCGCCTCCACCCAACCTGCGCCATGCAGCGGATAAACCACTTTGTCGCCAATCTGATACATCATGACCGCCTCCCTGTTTTGCCAAGCATAGTTTTAATCGTTTCATTAAATTTATGCCGCTGGCCGCCGGAATATAACCAACCGGAATTTCGCTGCATAAACTATGTTTAAGCATTGCCCAAGGAGGCTAATACTCATGAACAAGCTTTTAACCTTGCAGCAAAAGGCGGACGAATATCTGCTGGTTAATCCGTCCGTTCTGCAAATATTTTTGCAGATGCAGCAGGCCGCTTTGCGGCTTAATCAATCGGTTCTGCGTGCCGCCAACACCTGCGGCTGTATCAAGCTGGGTACGCAAAAACTGCCGTCGTCTGATTTTGCCTGGCAGCAAATAAAAAATCAGCCCACGGGTGATGACCTGGCCGGTCTTTGCCCCAAATGTCAGAGGGAAATTAAAGATCGCTTTGGCGCGCTGCTGTTTTATGCGGCGGCTTTGGCCAATGCTCTGCATATCAGTCTGGACGATTTGGTGGAGGGCGAGATTACCAAGCTGGATTTGCTGGGCTACTTTATGCTGGGCTAAGAATTAGTTTATACCAAACTCGGCGGCATACTGCATTATACCGGAAATTGCCGGAGCGTTGTTTTGTAATTTGCAGGCCATAAAATTTTCCTGCGGTGTTTCAAAAGGCGCTTTAATATTAAATTTTTTGGCCGGCTGATAGCCAGACTTTGGATAATAGGTTTCGCTGCCTAAAACGACAGAGTAGGCGTAGCCAAGTTCTTGTGCGATTTTGTGCCCTTGTGCAATCAGCGCCTGCCCAACGCCCTGTTTCTGGCAGTCTGGCAAAACGGCAAGCGGAGCCAAGGCCAACAATGTTTGCGTGCCAACTCTGGCTTTGGTAAACATAATATGACCTATAAGTCTGCCGTCTTTTTCAGCGACCAGCGATAACTCCGGGATATATGAACTGCCTGCGCGCAAAGCGTTAACCGAATCCTGCTCGGCGCCGTCGCTGTGTTCGGCGCTGGCAAAAGCTTTTTGTACCAATGAGTATATTTCGTCGTAATCTTTAGGTTCGGCTGGTCTGATAAGCATATAAACACTCCTTTATAAAAATTCCCCGGCGCGATGAAACGCCAGGGAATTGAAAAACTTTATTATATATCTTGGTAATTCGGTGCGATCCGTAGGGATTCCATAGCCACTTTGTGTCTATGGATAAGTTCACACCCAGCGACTGGGCTCCCTTTGGTCGCTAAATTTAATCTGCGCCTGCGGCTTGATTTCATTAAGTGTTCATAGAGGATTCCATAGCCACTTTGTGTCTATGGATAAGTTCACACTAAACTCTGGCGGCATCCTGCGGACTTGCCAATCGTTAAGTGTTCACTTACATCATCGGCATACCGCCGCCCGGGGGCATCATCGGCGCGTTATTCTCTTCCGGAATATCCGCCACCAGAACCTCGGTTGTTAACAGCATGGAGGCCACCGAGGCGGCGTGAGTCAACGCGGAGCGCACCACCTTAACCGGGTCAACAATACCGGCGGCAACCATATCTTCAAATTTACCGGTAGCGGCGTTAAAGCCGATACCGTCGGCAGAATCCTTAACTTTCTCAACAACCACAGCGCCCTCAACGCCGGCGTTAGCGGCAATCTGTTTAACAGGGGCTTCCAGAGCTTTTTTGATGATACCAATACCGGTTTTCTCGTCGCCGGAAGCCTGTGCAAACAAGTCTTCCAGAATCTTAATGGCTTTGATCAGAACTGTGCCGCCGCCGGCCACATAACCTTCTTCAACAGCAGCGCGGGTGGAGTTCAAAGCGTCTTCAATACGCAGTTTCTTTTCTTTCAATTCGGTTTCGGTAGCGGCACCGACCCGGATTACAGCTACGCCGCCGGACAATTTAGCCAGACGTTCCTGCAACTTCTCGCGGTCAAAATCAGAAGTGGTTTCGGCAATCTGGGCGCGAATCTGGTTGATCCGGCTGTTGATAGCCTCGCCATCGCCATAACCGCCCACAATCGTGGTGTTATCCTTGTTAATGCGAACCTGACGGGCGCGGCCCAGCATGTTCAGGGTGATGTTCTCCAGCTTGATACCTAATTCATCGGAAACAATGTTGCCGCCGGTTAGGGTAGCAATATCCTGCAACATAGCTTTCTTGCGATCGCCAAAGCCAGGAGCCTTAACCGCTACGCAGGTGAATGTGCCGCGCAGTTTGTTAACAATCAGAGTGGCGGCAGCCTCGCCCTCAACGTCGTCGGCAATAATCAAAAGCTGACGGCCGGCCTGCATAACCTTTTCCAAAACAGGCAGCAATTCTTGAACGGTGGCTACTTTCTTTTCAATCAACAAAATGAAAGGATCGTCCAAAACGGCTTCCATTTTGTCGGTATCGGTAACCATATAGGGGCTGATGTAGCCGCGGTCAAACTGCATGCCTTCAACCACATCGCAGGTGGTTTCAAAGGTCTGGCTGTCTTCAACGGTGATTACGCCGTCTTTGCCAACTTTTTCCATAGCGTCGGCAATCAGTTCGCCAATTTCTTTATCGTTTGCGGAAACAGCAGCGATTTGGGCGATAGCCTCTTTATTCTCAACCTGCAAAGCGTTCTTTTTGATATTTTCCACAGTGGCGTTAACAGCCTTGTCAATGCCGCGTTTCAAAATAATCGGGTTGGCGCCGGCGGTAACGTTTTTAACGCCCTCGTCAATAATTGCCTGAGCCAGAACACAGGCGGATGTGGTGCCGTCGCCGGCCACGTCGTTGGTTTTGGTGGCAACCTCTTTAACCAGCTGTGCGCCCATATTTTCGGTTGCGTCTTCCAGGTCAATCTCTTTGGCGATGCTTACGCCGTCGTTGGTGATCAGCGGCGAGCCAAATTTGCGCTCCAAAATTACGTTGCGGCCTTTAGGCCCCAGGGTTACTTTAACAGCATCAGCCAAAGCGTCAACGCCGCGTTTCAAAGCGTAACGAGCGTCTTCTTTAAAAATGATTTGTTTAGCCATTATTATATCTGCCTCCTAATATTTTTGCATTTATTTTTTTTGGTTAGTAAATTTGTTGATTACTCAATCACGCACAGAATGTCGCGTTCGCCGTTAACAATTAGATAATCAACGCCGTCCTGCTTAACGTTGGTGCCAATAAACTTGGCAAATACTACAACATCGCCGACTTTGACTTCCAGCGGTACGCGCTCGCCTTTTTCATTGATACGGCCGGGGCCGACTGCCACAACTTCGCCTTCAATCGGTTTTTCCTGCGCGCTGTCCGGCAACAGAATACCGCTTTGGGTTTTTTCTTCTTTCTGCATGGGCTTAATAACCACACGCTCGCCAATAGGTCTGATGTTCATTGTTTGTGTCCCTCCTAAAAGAATTGTTTATTGTTGGTTAGTTTTTAACTTTTGACTTGTTTTGTTAGCACTCTAAAGGTTTGAGTGCTAACAACTGTTAATATGATAGCTAATTATGCCAATCAGTGCAAGTCCGAAAAATCATCTGTTATTATAATTTTAGCCATAAATTGGGCAAATATACTACTATTGCTAAATATTGCTTTGATTTACGCCTGTTTGCGACGCTTTTTTGTTTTGGTGCAGTTTTCCGGAGAAAATGGCTTGCATTTTGCTGCATATCATCATATAATATTATGATATAAACTTTAATGCAAATGAAGAAGTAAGATTATATTAATGAAAGGATAATTCTGAACATGGGTTTTTGGGAAGATGCAAAATATATAGCCTCGCAGGATCCGGCGGCTACCGGCCCCTGGCAGGTGTTTTTTATGTATCCGGGTTATCATGCCGTGCGCTGGCACAGAATCTCGCATTGGCTGCATATCCATAAAATGCGCACGCTGGCGCGGGGAATTTCCCAGTTTGCGCGTTTTTTAACCGGGGTGGAAATTCACCCTGGCGCAAAGATTGGCAAGTGCCTGTTTATCGACCATGGCATGGGCATTGTGATTGGCGAAACCGCCGAGATTGGCGATTATTGTAACATCTACCATGGCGTAACGCTGGGCGGCACCGGCAAAGACAAGGGCAAGCGCCACCCAACGCTGGGCAATCATGTGCTGGTAGGCGCGGGGGCTAAAATTTTGGGGCCGTTCACGGTGGGCGATAACGCCCGTATCGGCGGCAACGCGGTGGTGCTTAAGGAGGTTCCGCCCAACGCCACGGTGGTTGGCGTGCCGGGCGTGGTAGTAACGCGCGGCGATAATCAGCAGCAGTATTGTAGCTGGGAGCTGGACCAGGTAAGCCTGCCGGACCCGATTCAGCAGGAAATCGACCAGCTGCAGCAGCGTTTGAACACGCTCTGTGAAGATTTGCGCCAGCTGGGGCGCAATGACGACCTGAAATAAATTAGGATTGAACATATTTATACAGTATACAGCGCTGTTTTTCAACAATTAACGCCATTGATAGCCTTTTTATGCGGTGGCGTTAATTTTTTTTGTGATTGCTCGTATATTTTTCCAACTTTTGCTTGACAATTTGGTTAAAACGTGATATTCTTTATAGCACAAGATTAGTTAAAATTTTTTAAGTAAAAAAATTTAGTTAAATTTTTTATAAACTGAATATTAACTAAACATTAACTGAATGTTAACTAACTTGTTTTAAATTGAAAATTCACAAAATATTTAATTTGAGAAAGAGGTAAAAAACATGACTTTTGATAAGGTGAAAGAAATTATTGTTGATACTTTGTGCTGCGATGAGGATCTGGTAACCCCGGAGGCCACTCTGTTTGAGGATCTGGGCGCGGATTCTCTGGACGCAGTGGAGCTGAATATGGCGCTGGAGGATAACTATTCCATCAAAATCCCCGACGAAGATATTGCTACCATGAAGACGGTTGGCGACGTGGTTGCTTATATCGACGCGCACGCTGGCGCTCAGGCTGAATAAGGCAAAAACGGCTGAAAAAAGCTTTATGGATAAATTATCAACACTGCGGGCTGAATGGCCGCAGATTGGTTTGAAAATTTTGGGCCTGGGCCATGCTTTGCCGGCCGCCGGGCCGGTGCCTAACAGCTATATGGAAACCCTGGTGGATACCAGCGATGAGTGGATATGCAGCCGTACCGGCATTCGGGAGCGTTATTTCTGCGGGCGGCAGACCAACATTGAACTGGCGGAGCAGGCCGCGGCAGAGGCCCTGGCGCGCTCCGGCGTTAAGGCGGAGCAAATCGGCGTTTGTCTGGTGGCCACTTTCACGCCGGACAGAATGTCCCCGTCTATGGCTTGCATGCTGCAACAGCGGCTTGGCCTGCCGGAAGACAGCCTGATGTTTGATTTCAACGCTGCCTGCGCCGGGTTTTTATATGGTTTGCAAACTGCCCGTCAGTGTTTGCTGGCGGCGGAGCCGGGGCGGTCTTATGCGCTGGTTTTGGGTTCGGAAACCCCCTCCAGGGTTTTGGATTTTACGGATCGCAACACCTGTGTTCTGTTTGGCGACGCGGCGGCGGCGGCGGTGGTTGAACTTTCTGTGGATAATCCCTACTGGGCGGTTTGCGGCTCAAAGACGGATAATGAAAATATGCTGTATTGCAGCGGCCTGGCGGATCAGCAGCAGGGCAAGCCCGGCGGCGTGGTGCATATGCAGGGGCAGGATGTTTTCCGTTTTGCGGTGGATATTATCCCGCACAGCATTGAGCAGGTTTTGGCCAAGGCTGGCTTGGAGCTGGCGGATATTGACCATGTGGTTTGTCATCAGGCCAACAACCGGATCATTTCGCATGTGGTAAAGAAAATGCACGCTGCGCCGGAGCAATTTTTTATCAATTTGCAGCATTACGGCAACACTTCGTCGGCCAGTATCCCATTGGCGCTGAACGATATGTGGGAGCAGGGGCTGCTGCTGCCGGGGCAGAGGGTGATTTGCGTCGGCTTTGGCGCGGGGTTCACCTGGGCGGCCTGCCTTTTAACCTGGTAGCTTAGGGCTGCCGATAAACGCTCATCTTTGAAGTCATCGCTGCGACTCAAGTCGGTCAACGTACTATTAGTACGCCTCCCTTCTTTCGCTGGCGATTCATTCAAATCTGAACATTTCTCAACAGCCTTATTATAGTATTAATATTAATAAAGAGGAGTAAATTCACAATGACATTACGGGAAATTTTAGGTTTGGAATTTCCTTTTATCCAGGGCGGCATGGCGAATATTGCCACCGGCGAGTTTGCGGCGGCGGCGGCTAATGCCGGCGCATTGGGCATTATTGGCAGCGGCGGCATGAACGCCGAAATGCTGGAGGAGCATATTAAGCGCGCCAAAAGCCTGACCGATAAGCCTTTTGGTGTAAATTTAATGCTGATGAACCCGGAATGTGATAAAATGGCGGAGCTGCTGGTGCGGGAACACATCCCGGTGGTTACCACTGGCGCGGGCAGCCCCAGCAAATATATGGAGATGTGGAAAGCGGCTGGTATCAAGGTTATCCCGGTGGTTTCCGGCGTGGCGCTGGCGCGCCGTCTGGAGCAGGGCGGGGCTGATCTGCTGATTGCCGAGGGCTGCGAATCCGGCGGCCATATCGGCGAGTTAACCACCATGGCGCTGGTGCCGCAGGTGGTGGACGCCGTGCATATCCCGGTGGTGGCGGCCGGCGGCATTGCCGATTCGCGTCAGCTGTTGGCGGCCTTTGCGTTGGGCGCGGTTGGCGCTCAACTGGGAACCTGTCTGCTGGTCAGCGAGGAGTGTCCCATTCATACCAATTATAAGGAAGCTGTGTTAAAGGCCAGAGATAACAGCACCACCGTAACCGGGCGGATTGCCGGCGCGCCCACCAGAATTCTGAAAAACGCCATGACGCGTGATTATCTGAAACTGGAGAAAAGCGGCGCCGAGCTTTTGGAACTGGAGAAGTTTACGCTGGGCGGCCTGCGCCGCGCTGTTTTCGACGGCGATGTGCAGCGCGGCAGCGTGATGGCCGGCCAGGTGGCCGGGCAGCTTAAAGAGATTAAGCCGCTGCGGCGGATCTTTTCTGAACTGGTTGCGGGTTTGCCGTCGGTTTGGCAAAGTCTGGAGCCTGTGATTGAGGAAGTGAAATAATGCCTTTGATTAAGGGACGGCGTTTGGCGTTACCAATTATTCAAGGCGGTATGGGGATCGGGGTTTCTCTGGGCAATCTGGCTGGCAGTGTGGCGGCCTGCGGCGGTATGGGCGTTATCAGCAGCGCTAACACCGGTTTCAGAGAACCGGATTTTTGGCAAAATCCCCTGCGCGCCAATTTACAGGCCTTGCATGACGAAATAAAAAAAGCTCTGCGGATGGCGGCTGGGCGCGGTTTGGTGGGCGTGAACATTATGGTGGCCACCAGACAGTATCCCCAGGCGGTTCAGACTGCGGTTCAGGCAGGGGCGGACGCGATTATTTGCGGCGCAGGCCTGCCGTTGGATTTGCCGGAGCTGGCGAACAGTTCGGACGTTTTACTGGCGCCGATTGTTTCCAGCGGCAAAGCGGCGCGAACAATCTGCCGCCGTTGGGATCGCAGTTTTGGCCGGGCGCCGGATTTTGTGGTGATTGAGGGAGCGCAGGCCGGCGGTCATCTGGGCTTTAAGCGGGAAGACTTGCTGGCTGGCCGCACTAAAACTTTGGCGGAATTGCTGCCGGAGGTGCAGGCGGAACTTGCGCCCTATGAGCAGAAGTATAACTGCCAAATCCCGGTTTTTGTGGCCGGCGGTGTCTACAGCGGCCAGGATGTGGCAGAATATATCAAGGCTGGAGCAGCCGGCGTGCAGATAGCGACGCGTTTTATCGCTACCTATGAGTGTGACGCCGCGCCTGGCTATAAGGAAATTATGCTGGCGGCTGGGCCGGAGGATGTACAGATTGTACAAAGCCCGGTGGGTATGCCGGGCCGGGCGCTGAAAAGCCCCCTGCTGGATAGGCTGGCCGCTTTGGGGCGGATTGCGCCGGAGCGTTGTTCGGCCTGTATCACCAGCTGCAAACCGCAGGAAACACCCTATTGCATTACGCAGGCTTTGATTGAGGCCGTAAAGGGCAACTGGGAAAAGGGGCTGTTCTTCTGCGGCAGTAATGTTGGCCGGGTGCAAAAGCTGCTGCATGTTGACGAACTGCTGGCCGAACTTTGCGCGGACTGGCGCAGGACGATATAAAAGAGATTTACAGAGAAGATTTAAATTCCTGTTTATTTGGTTAAAATAAAATAAAAATTTTGACAGTGTGGAGGTTAACAAAGTTGAATTTAGCTTTTGTTTATGCAGGACAGGGCAGTCAATACGCTGGTATGGGGCGCGATTTTTATCAGGAGTTTGACCGCTTTCGCGAAGTTATTGATAATTTGGATGTTGACTTTGACTTGAAACGTATTTCTTTTGAGGGGCCGGACGAGGTTTTGACGCGTACTGAATATACGCAGCCTTGTATGGTGGCTTTTGCCGCCGGTGTTAACGCTTTGTTGCAGGATGAGGGCTTGCAGCCGCAGATGGCGGCGGGGCTTAGTCTGGGCGAATATTCCGCGTTGCAGGCGGCCGGCGTTTTTGACGCGCAGACGGCGGTGGCGCTGGCGGCTTTTCGCGGCCAGGCCATGGAAGAGGCTGTTAAGGATATTCCCTGCGGCATGACGGCGGTTTTGGGCCTGGAGCGCGAAAAATTACAGCAGATTTGCGAGCATTGCCAAAATAGTGGCCTGGGCGTGGTTTCCATTGCCAATTATAATTGCCCAATGCAGTTGGTAATCGGCGGCGCGCAGACGGCGGTTGACGAGGCCGCGCGGCTGGCGTTAGAGGCGGGAGCTAAACGCTGCCTGCCCTTAAAGGTCAGCGGGCCTTTCCATACGGCGCTGATGGATTCGGCGGCGGAAAAGCTGCATGCGGAGTTTCAGCACGCTGAATTTGGCAAAATGCACTTTCCGGTGATCTTTAACGCGACGGCGCGGCCGCTGGCGCAGGATGAAACTCTGCCGGAGCTTTTGGAAAAGCAGGTGCATCAAAGCGTGCTGTTTGAGGATACTGTGCGATATATGGCGGATCAGGGCATTGACACCGTGGTGGAGATTGGGCCGGGCAAGGCGCTTTCCGGTTTTATCCGCAAAACGGTTAAGGGTATCAAAACCTACAATATTGAGAATGCGGAGAGTTTCCGCCAGACTATTGCCGCTTTGCATAATCAGGGGGAATTGGCATGAGTGATAAAATCCTGTCGGGCAAGCGGGCGCTGGTAACCGGCGGCAACCGGGGCATTGGCCGGGCGATTGCTTTGCAGCTGGCCGGGGCCGGGGCCGATATTATGATTAACTATGTGGGCAGCGAGCAGGAGGCCGAACAGACGGCGGCGGACTGCTCGGCCCTTGGTGTGCGCGCTTTTTGCTGCTATGCGGATATTAGCCGGGAAGAAGATGTGGCAAAGCTGTTTGCCGAGATGGTGGAAAAACTGGGCGGCGTGGATATTTTGGTAAACAACGCCGGCATTACGCGGGACGCTTTGCTGCTGCGGCTTTCTCCCGAGGATTTTGACGCGGTGCTGACTACCAATCTGCGGGGCGCGTTTTTGTGTATGAAACAGGCCAGCCGTTTGATGATGAAGCAGCGTTTTGGCCGGATTGTGAATATCAGCAGCGTGGTGGCCCTGCGGGGCAATGCCGGGCAGGTTAATTATGCCGCGAGCAAGGCCGGTATTATTGGGATGACCAAATCTTTGGCTAAAGAGCTGGCCAGCCGTAATGTTACGGTTAACGCGCTGGCGCCGGGCTTTATTGAAACCGCCATGACGGCAGAACTGCCGGAGGCGGTGCGTGCCAAAATGCTGGAGAGTATCCCGGCCGGGCGGATTGGCCAGCCGGAGGACGTGGCCGCCGCCGCGCTGTTTTTGGCCTCGCCGCAGGCCGCTTATATCACCGGCCAGGTTTTGCGCGTGGACGGCGGTATGGCAATGTGATTGCGGCTTTACACAGGATATTGTAGAATATTGCCGAATTTGGT
This sequence comes from uncultured Bacillota bacterium, assembly GCA_948907985.1. Taxonomy (GTDB): domain Bacteria; phylum Bacillota; class Dehalobacteriia; order UBA4068; family UBA4997; genus Avidehalobacter. The sequence goes on along the minus strand of CAQWMM010000027.1, from coordinate 14,298 downwards.
TAAGGAGCTTATAATATGGAACAATGCAAAAAAAGACGCGTGGTGATAACCGGGCTGGGGGCGGTTACGCCGATTGGTCATTCGGCCAAGGCCAGCTTCGCGGCGGCCAAAGAGGGCTGCTGCGGCGTTGCGCCGATTACCGCCTATGACGTATCGGAGCAGCGGGTTAAACTGGCGGCGGAGGTTAAAAACCTGCGTGTGGAGGATTATCTGGATAAAAAAGAGGCGCGCAAGCTGGATCGCTTTACGCAGTTTGCACTGATTGCCGCCAAGGAGGCCATTGAGGACAGCGGGCTGGATTTGGCCGACGCTAAAGAGGACCACAGCCGGATTGGCGTTACGGTTTCCAGCGGTATCGGGGGGCTAAGCGCTATTGAAAGAGAACACTCTAAAGGCCTGGATTACAGTTTTGACCGGGTTTCGCCCTTTTTCATCCCGATGTCCATTGGTAATATGGCGGCCGGGCATATTGCCATAACCTATGGTTTGCAGGGAATGTGTACCTGCCCGGTTACGGCCTGCGCCGGCGGCACCAATGCGGTTGGCGACGCTTTTCGGCAGATTCGGGACGGTTACGCCGACCTGATGGTCTGCGGCGGGGCCGAAGCCAGCATTACGCCTTTGGGCATTGGCGGTTTTACTTCAATGCGCGCCCTTTCGGAAAGCGAAGACCCCAACCGGGCCTCGATTCCTTTTGATAAGGAGCGCAACGGTTTTGTGATGGGCGAGGGGGCCGCGATTCTGCTTTTGGAGGAGTATCAGCACGCGCTGGCCAGAGGCGCTAAGATTTACTGCGAACTGAAAGGCTATGCTTCTAACTGCGACGCTTATCATATGACGGCCCCGCGGCCGGACGGCCAGGGCGCGGCTAATTGTATGCGTCTGGCGCTGGCGGACGCCGGATTGCAGGCGGCGGATATTGTTTACTTAAACGCCCACGGCACGTCCACCCAGCTTAACGATAAAGCGGAAACCGCCGCCGTTAAACAGGTGTTTGGCGAGGCTGCCGGGCGGCTGCAAATAAGTTCCACCAAATCAATGGTCGGGCATATGCTGGGCGCCAGCGGCGCGGTGGAGGCGGTGTTTACTGCGCTTTCCGTGTTTGAGAGCGTTATTTTGCCGACGATTAATTATCAGGTTCCGGACCCGGACTGCGATCTGGATATTGTGCCCAATCAGGCGCGCCAGGCGGAAATTCCTTTTGCTATGAGCAACTCTTTTGGTTTCGGCGGGCATAACGCCTCGCTGGTTTTTGCCAGAATTTAATCGGACGCTGAATTATGGAAATGGTGATGAAAAAATGCAGCTAAATTCTAATGAAATTGAAAAAATCCTGCCGCACCGCTACCCTTTTTTGCTGGTGGATCGGATTACGGATTATGAACCCGGCAAATGGGCCAAAGGATATAAATGCGTTTCGGCCAACGAGCAGCAGTTCTGCGGCCATTTTCCCGGCCGCCATGTGATGCCTGGCGTGCTGATTTTGGAGGCTTTGGCCCAGGTGGGCGCGGTGGCTATTCTGACCGACCCGGAGGCCGCCGGCCAGCTGGTTTTCTTTGGCGGGGTGAAGAACGCCCGTTTCCGCGCCAAGGTGGAGCCGGGGGATATTTTGGAGTTGGAGTGCGAATTGGTTAACCGCCGCGGCCCATTGGGCATCGGCAAGGGTGTAGCCAAAGTTAACGGCAAGGTGGCGGCTGCGGCCGAGCTTTCGTTTGCTATTGGCGAATAAGTACGATAATGATAAAAGTTGGGGATTGATTGGTGATTATAATGTCTGATGATAAGAAAACGTTAAATAAAAAGCTGGAAGATAACTTTTTGGAGATTTACGCAAAATTTAAAATTCATTTTTATCAAGAGATGTTTTCACAGCTGCATGAGCGAGAAACTTCTCTGACAACGGTGGAAACTTTGTGCGTGGAAACTATCCATGCCTTAAACAATCCTACCGTTAAGGAGTTCTCATCTTTTATCAAAATTTCGCCGCCCAACGCCGCTTATAAAATCAACAGCCTGATCAGCAAGGGATATATCAAAAAAGTACGCTCGGCTGACGACAAGCGGGAATATCAGCTGATGGTTACGGACAAATATTATAAATATTATAATTTAAGTTCTTCTTATCAAAAACAGATTATGCAGCGGATTCGTGAGCATTTTAAGCCGGAGGATCTGGAAATTGTTAACTCTGTGCTGCAAATCGTCAACGATGAACTGATGCCGGAAATCCCCGGCGATCTGGTGGCTGGCGTGGCCAGCCGGGCTGTGCCTAATTTGTGAAAAAATTTTGCCAAAAGTCTTGACAATCTCCAACCGGCTGTGTATAATAAAAGCATAACTGAATATTGAAATTTTACGATAAGGAAGTCGGTGTGAATCCGACGCAGTCCAATCTCTACTGTATTTGACGACGAACAGAATGTTCACCATTGAGCCGTTTGGTTTCGGCTTGAGAAGGTTTTCTGGGAGAAGGAGTCATAAGTCAGGATATTTATTGTAAATGTTGCTTTTGCCTTTAGGGTGGGAGGCTTGGCAGGAAATATCAGCCTATGCTTTTATTTCAAAAATTTATGTTTAACGCGGTTCACCCAATGAGCCGTTTTTTATTTTCCATCCAACTTGTTGGATGGTTTTTTGCGTTAACACCTAGCGATTGGCGAGGCCGCTTTAGTGGGCGAAGCCAAAGCTTAGCGGACAAAGGAAGCCCAGCCGCTGGGTGATAACCATTTCAACTGTTTTGGAGCATCTGCCTGAGATGGAATGCTGTTTTCAACATTCGGTTAGTGTTTTTCACTTTTACCTTTTAACTTTCTTTTTTACTTAATCCCTTTCGGCTTGGCGGTTAATGCGGCTCCCCACCAAAAAGGCCGCCAGGCCACTTTCTTCAGGTTGTGTAAATGTTTTCCAGACATTTTTATTTCATATTTTTTCCACCATTATATTATAAAACCCAGCCGCAAATCTCGAATGAACGGCTGGGTTTTAAGTTTGGGCTAATTTTTAGTGGTGGAACAGGCGTACGCCGGTAAAGGCCATGGCAATACCATATTTATCACAGGTTTCAATCACGTTGTCATCCCGCACCGAGCCGCCGGTTTGGGCGATATAGGCCACGCCGCTTTTGTGGGCGCGTTCAATATTATCGCCAAAGGGGAAGAAAGCGTCGGAGCCAAGCGCAACGCCCTGCAGCTGCGCCAGCCATTCCTGCTTTTCTTCGCGGCTTAAAGGTTGGGGCCGGCTTGTAAAAAACTGCTGCCAAACGCCGTCTGCCAAAACGTCCTCCCATTCCTCGGATATGTAAACGTCAATAGTATTGTCCCGGTCGGGCCGGCGAATATCTGCCTTAAAGGGCAGGGCCAAAACTTTGGGGTGCTGACGCAAAAACCAAATATCCGCTTTGTTGCCGGCCAGGCGCGTACAATGGATGCGCGACTGTTGGCCCGCGCCAATACCGATGGCCTGTCCGCCTTTGGCGTAGCAGACGGAGTTGGACTGCGTATACTTCAAGGTAATTAGGGCAATCAGCAGGTCGCGCGCGGCCTCTTCGGGAATTTCCTGCGCCTTGGTGGGGCGGTTGGCCAGCAGACTGGCGTCAATCCGTACATCGTTGCGCTGCTGTTCAAAGCTGACGCCGAAAACCTGCTTAACCTCCAACGGCTGGGGCTGATAATCGGGATCAATTTTAATCACCAGATAATTGCCTTTGCGTTTTTGGCACAGAATTTCTAACGCGGCGGGGGTATAACCGGGGGCGATAATGCCGTCGGATACCTCGCGCAGCAGAAAACGGGCGCAGGCCTCGTCGCATTCGTCGGAGAGGGCGGCGAAATCACCGTAAGACGACATCCGATCCGCGCCGCGGGCGCGTACATAGGCGGTGGCGATCGGCGAAAGTTCGATACCTTCCACAAAATAAATCTTTTGCAACGTTTCGTCCAGCGGCACGCCGACGGCGGCGCCAGCCGGGCTGACATGCTTAAACGAGGCGGCGGCGGGCAGGCCGCAGGCGGCTTTTAATTCTTTAACCAGCTGCCAGCTGTTAAAAGCGTCCAGCAGGTTGATGTAGCCGGGGCGGCCGTTGAGAATTTCAATGGGCAGTTCGCCGTTTTTGGTGAAAATGCGCGCCGGCTTTTGATTGGGGTTGCAGCCATATTTTAAGGTTAATTCTTGCATTTCAAAATCCTTTCATAATTAGGTGAGGAGTGTTAATTGTGCAGCAGACTTTGCAGATAAAATTTTTGCGCCAGCGCCAGGGCCGCAGATTGCGCCAAATCCGGCTCGTTGGCGGCGGGGCCGGGGGGCGCGCTTAAAAAATCAGTCAGGCGCTGAACAAAAGCGTCGTAAAAATCGGGCAGGCCCTGTTCGTTAGCGGCAGCCAGCAATAATTTAATATCCACAATCGGCAGCAGGTTTTTTAGCAGGCTGATCAGCAGCAGCGCCGCCACCTGCCGGGTGGTGTAGCGTTTTTTTTGCGGCGGTTCAATCAGGCCCTGCTTAACGTAATTATTGACCATACTGGCAGTGATGCGTTTATCGGGCCTGCTTTTTCTGGCTGGCGGCGTTTCTTCAGCGGGCAGGGCCTCGTTTAAGATCAGCAGCACCTGATCCATATAAAGCTCGATCCGGGGCAGTTCGGCAAAGCTGGGCAGCCGGGGTGTTTGCAGCATAATTTACTTATATTCGGCGCGCTCGCCGCCAATCAGCGGCGGGCGGCTGGCTGCCGCAGTGATGACGGCCTGCCCCAGGGTTTTCTGCGGCAGGCGCAGGGGAACTGCCACCCGGCGCAGGTGCATGCCGATAAGCGTCTGACCGATATCCAAACCGCAGTCAGCGGTCAGGCTTTCCACCAGAACCGGCTCGGCCAGCTGTTGATAAAAAGCCGCCGCAAAGCTGCCGCCGGCGTGGGGTTTGGGCACGGCGCTGACGATATTCAGCCCCAGACGCAGGGCAGCCGCTTTTTCGATTACCAGTGCGCGGTTAAGGTGTTCGCAGCATTGGGCGGCGGCGGTTACGCCATAGCTGGCGGCCTCGGCCAGGGCGGCCTCCGCCAGAACCTCGCCCAGGCGGCGGCAGCCGTTTTTGCCGATTTGGCCGCCCAAAATCTCGCTGGTGGAGCAGCCAATCACCATTAAACCGCCTTGCGGGGGCATTGCCGCCTGCAAAAAATCATAAAAAAGTTCCGCAGCCTCGTCATGCAGGGTTTTCAGCTGTTCCGGCTGCAATTCCAATTCCAGATATTCCGGTTTATTCATATTAATACCTCTTTCTGTGCTTATGGCATTTTAGGAGTTATTGACAATGTTGGCTAATTCCTGGGCATGCTCCACCGCCATGGTATCCTCAATTTCGCAGATCTTGTCCAGACGGCGCTGGTGGCGGCCGCCCTCAAATTCGGTTTGCAGCCAGACGTCCACAATTTGCAGCGCCATTTCCGGTTCCAGAACTCTTGCGCCCATAGCCAGAATATTAGCGTTGTTATGCTGGCGGCAGGCCCTGGCGGTGAATAAGTCATGGCAGAGCGCCGCGCGTACGCCGGGGATTTTGTTGGCGGCAATGCTGATGCCGATGCCGGTGCCGCAAAGCACAATGCCTTTTTCACATTCGCCGCTGACAACGGATTTGCCGACAAAAAACGCATAATCCGGATAATCAACCGAGGTTTCGTCAAAGGTGCCAAAGTCTTTAACCTCCAGCCCCATGTCCTGTAGGTGCGCCTTAACCTGCTCTTTCAGCTGATAGGCGGCGTGGTCGCAGCCCAGGGCAATTTTTGCTGAGGTGTTGTTCATTTTTGCAGCCTCCTTTATAGAGAAAAATTTAATGGTAAAAACTAGCTGTTTAATTGTTAAATTATTCGCTGTTCTTAGTCTTTTTCCTCTAATTTGGCGGCCAGCTTTTTAATAAGTTCTTCAATTTGTTGGGCGCAGGCCTCGTAGACTTCCTGGTCGCCGCCGAAAGGATCGGCGATTTCCTGATCCGGCAGGCCGACGTATTCCGCCAGAGTGAAGACTTTGCCTGAACATTCTTCCGGCAGGGCGTTTAAAATCACCTGTTTGTGGCTTTGGCTCATACACAGAACCAGGTCGGCGTCAGCCAGCAGATAGCTGGAAAGGGTGCGGCTGCGGTGGTGTTCCAGATTAAGGCCGCGCCGCTCCATAGCCTCCTGCGCGCCAATGCTGGCCGGAAGTCCCGGCGCCGCGCATACCCCCGCCGAGAGGGCCTCAGCCTCTGGCAAATAATACTGGCAAAGCGCCTCGGCCATGGGGCTGCGGCAGGTGTTGCCGGTGCAGACAAAAAGTATTCTTTCAATTTTGGGCATAATATTTTTCCTCATTAAATATAATATATTTTTATATTTAATATAGCACGCCGCCGCCAAAATATCAATATTATTTTTTTCAAAAATTTTTTGACGACGTAAGGCCGGCCGGATTATGACAATTAAGCGTTGGCGGCCAGACATTCCCGAGGCAGTGAAACGCAAAAGCTGGTCAGCTCATTTTCGCTGGCGGCGGTAATTTCGCCGCCGTGCAGGTGAATAATTTCCTGCGCGATAGCCAGACCAAGCCCTGCGCCGCCGGTGTTGCTGGCGCGGGCGCTGTCCAGCCGGAAGAATTTTTCAAAAATGCTTTTCAGTTTTTGTGGGCGAATGGTTTGTCCTTTGTTCAGAAAGCTGATTTCCAGACCATTGTCAGTGGCGGCTGCTTTGATGATAATTTCGGTGTTGGGGTAGCTGTAGGCGATGGCGTTTTTCAGTATGTTGTTGAAGACCCGCGCCATTTTGTCCGGATCAACATAAATATTCAGGTCTTCCGGCGCTTGCATACTAATAGTATTGCCGTGCGCCTGTAATAATGGGTAAAATTCGTCGGTCAGCTGCACCAGCAGATAGTTGAGGTTGATAGTTTCGCGGCTAAGCTCCTGTTCCTGCAAATTATAGCGGGTGATTTCAAAAAATTCGTCAATCAGCTGCTCCAGACGCTGGGCCTTGTTCAGCGTGATACTGATATATTGGCGGCGTTGTTTGGCCGGCATATCCTCGGCCTCGGTCAGCAGGCTAAGGTAGCCGATAATTGAGGTCAGCGGTGTTTTAAGGTCGTGCGCCAGATACATCACCAGGTCGTTTTTGCGCTGTTCGGCTTCGCGGCTGGCCAGGTCGCGCTGGAGCAGGGTTTGTCTGACCAAATTAAGCTTGCGCTCCAGCGGCAGTAATTCCGGCGGCAGGCCGATAGCGGCCTTTTCCTGCAAAAGCGCCTCGATGCCCTGGTCGATAGCCTGGAAAAAGCGCATAAACCAGCGGCAAAAGACCAGAAAACAAATCAGGCTTGCCAGACCAATAGTGGCGAACCAGATTAAATCGGCATTGGCGCGGAACGTGTTATGATAGAACCAGTAGGCGTCTTCATAACCCCAACCAAACAGGGAAATGAGCATGGTAACGATAAAATCACCGGCGCGGTTATACCACAGCATTTTGTAGAGCAGGGTAGTAATACATATTGAGCCAACGGCGATAAGTATAAAACGCAGATATATTTTGGTTTTCAGTTGGACGTAGCCGTCCGATTTTTGGTTTGACAGCTTTGCCAGCCAATTTTTTATATACTCTTTAAATTTCATATTATTTCCTCATATTTGCACTATTTGTGGATTAGGTTGCCAATTTTTTTAAGACCTTGGCATACACGCATACATATTTGGATATGCTTATTATTTCCGATGAGAATACAGATTTTTATGCCATTCCCTGGTTTAGGTTGCCAAGGTTTTAAAATATTTTGTAGCCAACGCCCCAAACGGTTTTGATGTATTTGGGGTTCTCAAAGGAGTCGTTCATTTTCTCGCGCAGGTGGCGGATATGGACGGTGATGGTGTTGTTGCTCTTATTGTAGTATTCGTCGCCCCAGATTTGGTGCAGAAGTTCTTCGGCGCTGACGACGTTGCCGCGCTGGCTGCATAAAATCCGCAGAATGGCAAATTCGGTGGGTGTAAGCGCCAGCGGCTTTTCATTCAGCGTACATTCATGGGTTTTGTTGTTCAGCACCAGTCCGGAAACAGTAATAATATCTTCGCCAGCCTGTCCGGACTGATTGTAGCGCTTATAACGCCTAAGCTGGGCTTTAACCCGCGCTACCAGCTCCAGCGGCAGAAAGGGCTTGGTGATGTAATCGTCGGCGCCCAGCGTCAGGCCGGTGATTTTGTCGATCTCCTCATTTTTGGCCGTCAGCATAATTACCGGATAGCTGTGGTTTTGGCGGATTTTCTGGCAAATTTGCAGGCCGCTGATACCGGGCAGCATAACGTCCAAAATTGCCAGATCCAATTCTTCAGCATCAATACATTGCAGAGCCTCGGCGGCGGAATAAAACTTATAGACCGTATAATTTTCATTTTTCAGGTAAAGTTCTACCAGATCAGCAATTTCGGTTTCGTCGTCCACAATCAATATTTTATCAGACATAGGCGTTTCTTCCTTATTAAATATTCTGCTTTTTATTTTAGCAGATTGGCAGGAAAAATTGTATTGTTTTTTATAAAATTTTATTAAGATTTTCTTAAGAAAAAAGTTTGCCAATTTATATTTGCAATTTATATTACATTATGTTATAATTATAAACAAATAAATTGGGGAGCGTGATAGTGATGAAAAAATTTTTTGCGGCGTTGGCGCTGTTGGTCTGTGTTTGGGCGCTGCCGCAGGCGGCCTGGGCGGCGGATGTATATTATGGCGATAAGCTGATTTGTCAATCGGAACACAGATTTGACAGCATGGACGGCGCCAGCGTGCCGGTGCGCCAGCTTTTTGAGGCCCTGGGCTATGTGGTGAAATACAATGCGGAATACAATTCAGTTAGCTTGTATCACCCGCAGTTGGGCAGTATTGGTCTGCGGCCGGGCGATCGAAATATGCGTTTAATTTGTTTTGAAGATTCTCTGCCGGTTGCGCCGTATTTTGTGGACGATGTGCTTTATGCGCCGCTGTGCCTGCTGAATAATGAATACTGCGGTTATAAAGCGGAGTGGCAGCCGGAAAATCAACGCTGGCAGATCAGCGATAAGCAGCAGCAGTTTGTTTATCCTTTTGCCAACTTAAGCAGGGAGCAGCTTTCCGGCGTTACTTTTCATTTTGGCAAGGGATGTTATACAATTTATACCGCTGAATTGAATGATGAGGAAATTGACAAGCTCCTGGTTATGTTGAAATCGCTGGCCTATCGGGAGCCGGCTTTCATTGGCGATGCTATCGAAGTATCCGGCGGCAATCCGCTTGATTTTACTTTGCAGTATGCCGACGGTAAAACGCTGGGGTTTGGCGAGAACGGTTATTTTTTCTACTTCTTCCGGGATAATGAAGAAACCAAGGGCTATCTGCCGGCTGATTTTAGCCAGCAGCAGGCTTTGCGTGATTTCTGCGAACTTTTGAAAGAGAAATATTTGGCGCTGCAAAATGCTTAAAATACTTGACAGCAGGCGAAGATTTCTGTATAATAATAAAAAAGCACCGCAAGTAAGCGGCTAGCCTTTAATTTCAGTTTTTTGTATCAAACCGTCACTATTGGCTCTAGTGGCGGTTATTTTTATGTGTACGCTTAAATTCTATTGTAAATGAATAATTTCCAACACGAATCGTCAGTCGCAGGGACATTTGCCTCACCCCCTTTCGAGGGATATTGACTAACCGCCTACCGTAGTTTTGCGATGCTGATTTAATTATATATTTTGTTGTCCTGCTTGTCAATAAATTTATTTTAAATTAAAAATAAAAAAGGGCTATACATAACAGCCAAAATTTGTTATAATAGGGCTATCAAAAGTATGGTGGTGATGAAGTGAACAAGGGTGTTGAACCGATTGCGGCGGAGGTGTTGTCGATCTTCCCGGTGGCCGAGGGCATTTATGAACTGGAGTTGGCCGCGCCTAAAGCGGCGGAACAGGCCAAACCTGGTCAGTTTGCCATGCTGCGTAGCAGCATTAGACCAGGGGAGGGCGGCAAGCCTTATCTGGCGCGGCCAATGGGCATTTATGATGTTGACCTGCGGCGGGGCAGTTTGAGTATTCTTTTTGAGGTACACGGCGCGGGTACCAGGGCCATGGCTGAACTGCACGAGGGGGATAAGCTGGATTTGCTGGCTCCGCTGGGCAGGGGCTTTGCGGTGGCCGATGATTTGCGCCGGGCCTTGGTGATTGGCGGCGGCATTGGCGTTGCGCCGCTGTATCCGCTGCTGTGTCAGCTGCAAAGCAGCGGCGTGGAAACCGAGCTGATGCTGGGCGCGCAGTGCGGCGAGCGTATGCTGGCTATGGACAGGCTGGTGCGGCTTGCTATACCGGTACATCTTTATACCGATAACGGCAGCATGGGCAAGCAAGGCTATCCTACCGACGATTTGGCGGAGCTTTTGCGCCACGGCCATTTTGAACAGGTTTTCTGCTGCGGCCCAATGCCGCTGATGCGCGGTGTGGCTAAAATTTGCGAGGAAAATCGCACGCCCTGTCAGGTATCCTTGGAAGAGCGTATGGGCTGCGGCTTTGGTATCTGTGTTTGCTGTGTGGTAGATTGTCTGGACGCCGATGGTAACATCTGCAAAAAGCGGGTTTGCTATGACGGTCCTGTGTTTGACAGCCGGGAGGTGGTTTGGCATGCCTAATTTGGCGGTGGAGTTTGCCGGGATTAAGGCGAAAAACCCGGTTTTTACAGCCTCCGGAACCTGCGGTTTTGGTCGGGAACTTAACGAGATTTTCCCTATTGAAAAGCTGGGCGGTATGATGCTGAAAGGCACCACTCTTCAGCCGCGTTTGGGTAATCCTGCGCCGCGGGTGGCGGAGGCCCCCTCCGGGGTGATTAACTGCGTAGGCCTGCAAAATCCCGGTTTGCAAAATGTATTGGAGCAGCAGCTTCCCTGGGTTTTGCAGCATGATTTGGCGGTGCTGCAAAATATTGCCGGCAGCGAACCGGCGGAATATGCCGAACTGGCGGCGGCTCTGGATCAAGTACCGGGGTTGTCCGGGCTGGAGGTTAATATTTCCTGCCCTAACGTTAAAGCCGGGGGCATGGCGCATGGCGCAGATCCCAAGCTGGCGGCGGCGGTGGTAAGCGCGGTGCGGCAGGCCACAAAGCTGCCCCTGGTGGTTAAGCTGACGCCCAACGTAACCGATATTGGCGAAATCGCCAAGGCGGTGGAGGCTGCCGGTGCGGACGCGGTATCGCTGGTGAACACTTTTCTGGCTATGGTGATTGACGTTAAACGCCGCCGGCCGTTTTTGGGCAATGTGATGGGCGGCCTTTCCGGCCCGGCTATCCGGCCGATTGCGGTACGGATGGTCTGGCAGGTGGCGCAGAGCGTTAAAATCCCGATTATCGGTATGGGCGGCATTGAAACCGGCGAGGACGCTTTGCAGTTTATGATGGCCGGGGCCAGCGCGGTGGCGGTGGCGGCGGCTACAATGGTAAACCCTCTGGCGCCTTTGCGGATTATTGAAGAGCTTGACGCATGGCTGGAGCGCGAAGGCGTTGCGGATATTAATGAATTGATTGGCGCTGCGCTGCCATAATATTTTAAGAAATTTGCTTTGCATAGTTGACAATAACGCTGTTTTGCATTAAAATATAGCGAGAGGCTGTTTGCAGCTGTTGCATAAATTGTGTTAAAACTGTATTTAAAATAAAAAAGCAAAAATTTTTGGAGGAAGAAAGAAATGGCAAAACAAAAATTTGAACGTACCAAGCCGCACGTTAATATCGGCACCATCGGCCACGTTGACCATGGCAAGACCACTTTGACAGCCGCAATCACCAGATGTCTGGCTACAGCCGGCGGCGCTGAGGCCAAGGCTTATGATCAGATCGACTCCGCACCGGAAGAAAGAGCGCGTGGTATCACGATTAACACCGCTCACGTTGAGTATGAAACCGCAACCCGCCACTATGCTCACGTTGACTGCCCCGGACACGCCGACTATGTAAAGAACATGATCACCGGCGCTGCGCAGATGGACGGCGCTATTCTGGTAGTTTCCGCCGCCGACGGCCCGATGCCGCAAACCCGCGAGCACATTCTGCTGTCCCGTCAGGTTGGCGTGCCTTATATCGTAGTATTCCTGAATAAGGCTGACCAGGTTGACGACGACGAGCTGATGGAACTGGTGGAAATGGAAGTTCGCGAGCTGTTGAGCGAGTATGAATTCCCGGGCGATGATATTCCGATTATTTCCGGTTCTGCATTGAAAGCTTTGGAATGTGGCTGCGGCGGTCGCGATTGCCCGAACTGCAAACCGATTTGGGATTTGATGGACGCAGTAGACGAGTATATCCCCACGCCGGAGCGCGATATTGATAAACCGTTCTTGATGCCGATTGAGGACGTATTCACCATTACCGGCCGCGGCACTGTTGTAACCGGTCGTGTAGAGCGCGGTCAGGTTAAGGTAGGCGACGCAGTATCTATCGTAGGTTTGATGGACGAGCCGAAGAACACCGTAGTAACCGGCGTAGAGATGTTCCGCAAGCTGTTGGATATGGCAGAGGCCGGCGACAATATCGGCACTTTGCTGCGCGGTATTGACCGTAAAGAGGTAGAGCGCGGTCAGGTATTGGCTAAACCGGGTTCCATTCATCCGCATACCAAGTTTGCCGGCGAGGTATACGTTTTAACTAAAGATGAGGGCGGTCGTCATACCCCGTTCTTCAATGGTTATCGTCCGCAGTTCTATTTCCGCACCACCGACGTTACCGGTGTAGCTATGCTGCCGGAGGGCGTGGAGATGGTAATGCCAGGTGATAACATTCGTATGAACATTGAGTTGATCACTCCTATCGCTATTGAGGAAGGTTTGCGTTTCGCTATCCGCGAGGGTGGACGTACAGTTGGCGCAGGCGTAGTAACCGCAATTAACGAGTAAGAAGTCCAATAGCGGCACATCTGCTTTGTCGTCAGGCTATTCGCTTTGTCGGCGTACTGTGGCCTTTACAGCCCTCTCAGTCTATTTGCTAATGCAAATAGCCAGCTCCCCCAGAGGGGGAGCCGGGTTTAAATAGTCAACTTATACGAAAATTAAGTAATTTAAACTTGCCTCGCCCTTTGGGAGAGGTGTCAGACAGCGTAAGCTTTCTGACGGAGAGGGTTAAAAGTTGTTAAAAAGTTTTGCGGGCGATTAATTTGCCGAAAAATATTAATTGGCTGCAGAAAATGATTAGGGATAATTGATTAGGATTTATGAAAAGGCAAGAGAGGTTTCCCGAGGATCTCTCCTGCCTTTTTTGGTGTAAACATTTGGCGATTGTCCAGTCTTGTAAAGCCGGACTACGGTAGCAATACGAAGTTAGTCTTGATGCCAAAGACTGGTGGAAAAAAATATATATAAAAATTTTTCAAGACGTATTGACTTTTTTGAATGTATGGCATATAATAAAATTAAAGATTGAAAAATTTGAATGTGAGGTGATATTATGCGCAATCATGCGGCTGACGCTAAGGTTTTCAAGGCATTTGATGATGAAAAACGCCTCCAGATTTTAGAGATGTTGCGTAGCTGTGAAAAATGCGCTTGTGTAATATTGGAGGATATGCAAATCAGCCAGTCCACATTATCACATCACATGAAAATTTTGTGTGATTCGGGTATCGTGTTGGCTAGAAAAGAGGGAAAATGGACCTATTATTCGATTGATCAGGCTGGCAGTCAACGTGCAGTGGCTTTGCTTAAGCTTTTGACTGCCTCTAATTTTAGTGTAAAATAAAAAAATAAAGCCATGTTAAAGCGTGGCTTTATTTTAGAAACGATATATCGAAAAATATCGAACTGTTTGTCCTATAAAGCACTGAAGTAGTTCGTTGACATAAATAAAACGCTGGGGAGGGAGCTTTTATGTGCGTATGCGGTTATCGATTGCGATGTCGTTCCGAATAAAAATAGTTTATTTGAGAAAAGTCGGAAAAAATTAAGAAAGGAAGATGATACGCTATGTTTACAACAGAAACGCTAGGCCAGGTTGCGCAAAGCTTTGTTATGCTGTTTGGCGAATTGCTGGTATTGTTTGTGGGCATTAGTTTTGCAGTCGCTTTGCTGCAAGTTTATATTTCGCCAGAGCAGGTTAGAAAAATTTTAACAACGCCACGTAAAGGGTTAAACAGTATTCTTGGCGCATTGTTAGGCAGTGTTACGCCTTTTTGCTCCTGTTCGACAATACCTGTGCTGGTAGGTTTGTTTAAGAGCGGCGCTCCTTTTTCCAGTGCGATTTCATTTTTGTTGACTTCGCCAATTCTCAATCCAGCCATTATTACGCTGTTAATTGCCTTTTTTGGC
>CAQWMM010000026.1 GCA_948907985.1 uncultured Bacillota bacterium | reverse complement strand
GCTGCACATAAACACAGTTACCATAGCTGCCGCTGTTGGTTACTTTCAGCACATACCCGGCATAAAGCGGGTAAATCAAACCGTCGCCGCCATAATTGGCAGACATAAAATCCTGGCCGCTGTGGTAGCCGCATTTCCAGTATTTGCCTGCGGCGCCAAATCTGGTGCCAAGCGTATAATGGTTAAACGGATAACGCATCGTCTTTGCCCTCCACATAAGATTGCGCAAAGCTATTGCTGGCCAACATTAAGCGCATTTTCGCCAGCGCTTTGTCCACCATTTCAGAAAACATCTTAAAAGGCATCAGCACCGACAGCAGCGGAAATTTTTCCAGAAACTTGTCGTAAACCTGCCTAAGTTTCAGTTGACCGGTACCGCTGCCCAGCTGTTTTTCTGCCTCCGTAACCACTCCCAGCAGCCATTCCTGAACATCATTCAGCCGCACATAAAACAGGCCAACACACAAGGCCAACAGCCCCACAACAATATACCAATTCTCAACAATGTAATTCATCATTCGATACCTCGCTTTCGTAATTAAACGGATTTCCGTCCGCGTCCAAGCCGTGTTTATTCCGGCTTATCTTTTCCGTGGTACTTTTAGCCGCATATGTAACCAGATAGCCAATGCAGCCGGTAAATATGGTGGTGGTTACATCACTGACAGACTGCTTGTCCAGCGCGGCCAGCAGATAAGATAAGGCCGCTGCCAAAGTTGCCACCACAACCGCCCAGGCAGCCAGCTTTTTACTAAACTCCCATTTCCGCATAAGCCCTCCTAAACAATGCCGGCCAGCGCCAGCAGATAGCCAACAAAGCCGCCCACCACGGCCAGCAGCGCCCCCTCAATTAACCGTTCCTGCAAACGCCCGGGTTTGCCCTGCTGCTGTTCCTGCCAGTCTATGAGCTTGTCCAGTTTGTCATTAATGGTTTTATCGCGCTCCGCCTGCACCGCTGCCAGCTGCTCCAGTTCGCCAAGCCGGCTAAAAATTTCGTGGTGGTCGGCGTTTTTGCGGTCTTGAAATACCTTAAATTGTTCTTCCAGCGTTTTCACTCGCTGCCCCAAATAGCAATTTTGTTCGCCGCATTTTTCTTCCATACAAATCAGCCCTCCTTTTTATTTTTGCTCGCCGGATTGATTTTTGCGTCAATCTTCTGTTCCAGCTGCTTATAATCCAACTGTTTCACCTCCTAAAATCTCCTCCACCTGCTCCCAGCTTATCCAGCGCGGAGCAAAATTCCTAACCTGGCTTTCAGTAATCTTGCCCATTTGGTATTGCAATTTAATAAAATCAAACAATTTCATCATCTCCTAACGCCATAGCCATGGTCAGCATTGCACTTTCCATAGCCGCAAGCCTTTCCTCATAGGTTGGCAGAACCGGCGGTTTAGGCAATGCTGCTCTATCGGCCTCAATCTCCGCCTGGCTTCTGGCAATAACCTGCTCGCCGTCCCATTTGTAAAGCGGTATGCCGTCCTCGGTAAACAAACCGCCCTCAAAGTAATGGCTCTGGCACAGGTTATATTTATCGCCCTCGCCCTCGTCAATTAGCAGCCAATCGGCAATATCTGTTATGTTCGCCATAGAGTAGCCGCCCTCACAGCGCATAATGCGCCCTTGTTCGTCAGTCTGGATGTACACTTGCGATTTAGGCATTTCTATCTCCGGCATTTCGATTGTTTCGTTTGTGGTTTCTGCAAAATCTAATTCATTCATTGTTTGTCCCCCCCCACTTTATAAATCACTACTAAAGCCAAGATAACCATTAGGGGCTAGTTTTAGAGCAATAGGTACACCCTTTGGCCACGCTATATCTGATGTATAAATATTTAAATTTAACAAATTGTTAGTAATATTCACAACTGTAAATTGAGCACTACTAATATCTGCGTTTTGTGCACTTTCATCAAATGCTTGCGCTACAATATTTGCTTTAGTCAAAGTTGGTTTTGCTCTCATTGTTGTTGGTAAAGCTATAGTCCCGTTAATAAAATGCGGTTCTGTATTCGCTGCATAGAAATTTCTTGACAAAGTTACCTCCTGATTTGTCTTATTCCTATAAGAATTATAATACCTCTGGCATTTTGCTAGTTCTACACTTTTGGCAGGCGGTGGGTCGTTCAAAACCCAGACATCACCCTCTTTATGGGCAAGGGTTTGCACTGGGCCAAGTTCAAGCTTGACGGCTAATATAGTTGCAGTGCCTGTTGAATTATTAAATGGAACAATAGCGGCATAACTATTTGCATTTGCGACAAAGGTAATACTATTTAAACCAACGACTAAATTTTTTGCTGCTCCATAATTTGTTGTCATTGTTATATTTGCTGAACCTTCTGCAATATCAGTAACAAGTACAGAAAAAGTATATTGTTCTCCAACTATTATCCGTTTTTGTTCTACTTGTTGGGAAAGGCGGCCATAATTATTTTGACCGTTTATTGTAAGGCCTTTTTCTCCTAACGTGCAATTTGCATAGGTCATCTGCCACCTATCAATCCCAAAGCCAGAACCAGTATATTTCGTCTGTCCTCTCTGGTTAATAGGGTCTGCAAAGTACCAGTTATCCAACAGATTGGGATTACTATGCTGACTGCCGACAAATTCTCCTGTGCTTGGGCTATACTGACTGCACAGGGCATATTGCAGAGCATAATTGGGCGGGTCGTTCAATACCCAATTACCGTCTGCGTCCTGATGTGCCAGGGTTTGAACCGAGCCAAGTTCAAGCTTAATAGCCTTAATATCGATACTACCAGCTAATTGTTGGCCTGCTATAGAGGGACGAACATTGACAGCTAATTTATCATTATTTCCAAAATCAGTGTTTTTAAATTTTTTTGTGATTTTGGCTAGGCTCCAATCACTAGAAACGGGTAAGTAAACATTGGCTTTCCATTGATTTTGAGAAGCATTATATATGGTCATCTCACCCTGGTGTTGGGATGTATTTCGGTATAGTATACTAACGGTAACGGTTTTAGAATTAAATTGCTTGCCTTTCATTGACTGTGAAAAGTTTGCATAAGCATTATGGCTGGCAGTAGTACTTATTTTTAAATAGTCATCTTGCAAAGTCAATGTTACAGAACTTGCCCACTTGTCAATCGTCCAACCAGAAACCGTATACTCACTTTTTCCATTCCTGTTTGCCGGCTGCCTAAAGTCTGCATTGATGAGCAGGTTAGGGTTGCTTGGCCAAACACCCGTCCTCTTTATATGATAATCCGAGAACACCGCAAACGGCACCAGCCCTGTTCCTAAAGCCGCACAATCCGCCAAAAGGCAATCGCTATCCGCCAACTGGCTAGCGGCAATTTTCGGTAAATCTTTCGTTTTCATTAATTGATTCCTCCTATCTCAATTTAGCATAAGCCAAAATCTGTTCGCCAGAATTGGCCGTAAGCTTATTTCCGCTATTATCGCTAAGCCAGGTTGCAACCTCGCCGCTGATAATCTGCCCGGCAAGCCTGTCCCAGGCCGCCGCCAATTCCTCCGCCGTAACCATAGCCCCCGCCGGATAGCCCAGCTGCACATCCCGGCACTCGGAAAGCCCAATGCTCACCGGATACCTGCGCACATCAACCGCGCTGCCGCTGTATGCCGCAACATACTGCGGATAATCCCCCAGTGTGGCATAATAGAGTAAAATCTCACCGTTATCCGTGTCGTTGGCATAAACGCCAAACTCATTCAGCCAAAAGCCCTCGGCAAGGCCGCCGTTCAAATCGCTACGGTATTCCACAATGAAACTGACCTGCTTATCTGTTACAACCGGCGCTGTTGAAGTCGCCAGCGCCACCGGCTGCACCAGTTCTGTCAGCTCACAAGGATTAACACCATCCAGTATTTTGCCGCTGCCCACCATAACTTTGGTAATCTCCAACTTGCTCCCGGCCAGCAGCTTTGCAAGCAACCCCCAGCCCGCCTTGGTTATTGTAAATCCTGCGTTCAATTCTCATCACCTCCTGCTATTTTCGGCAAAGTAGTCTGCATAATGCCCTGATAACTGCCTGCCGCATACATATTCATACCCATTGGCAGCTCCCAGTCCAGCGCCGGCAATTCTGCATTTATGCTCCAACTGCCGCATACCGCACCACCGCCGTAAGCGGTTGTCTGCTGCACAGAATTTTCCGGAAAATATTCAATCACATCTAAATGTGAACGAAGATTTTTATAATAATTTAGGCGATCAAGCACACGCTGACGTTTTTCCGGCGTATCGTCAGCCAAATCCAAAGCAATTAAAAGCTTAAAACGATAAGGCTCGCCGCCATAATCGAACCACTCCAACACCTTGGTGTCCGGATAAACCGCGCGAATAGCCCGCTCCACCGCCGCCTTGGTTCCCAAATGCCGGTGCACCTGCCAGTTGTCTTTCAGCGTTTGCCGCTTTTCCGCCAGGGTATATTCCGCGTCCCACCAATCCACCTTAAAATCATAGGCCAGCCTGTCCAGCAACTCCTCCGGCAGGCTGTCTATGCGCGGATAAATCAACAAGCGTTCAACCTCCGCCGGGCGGGCCGCCAAAACATCGGCGATCCCCTGCGCCAGTGCCTGCATTTGCTCATCCTGCCGCAGAACCTCCGGCAAAGCCAGCAGCAGATTTTCAGAGGTCAAGCCGTTATTCATCCTCCAACCCTCCATTGGTCAGGCTGATATTTTGCAGAGCGGCCACTTGCGGCGGCTTATCATTCCTGCCGTCAGTAAGCGGCACAAACTCCGGCGCGGCAATCTCCGCCCGCTTAATTCCGGCCTGCATTAACAGGCTGTGCAGATAGGAGGGATTTATATCCCGGCCAAGCCTGGCGCACTGCCAGTCCGTATATTCCGCTACCGCCGCCGCCACCGCTTTTTCAATTTCCGCCGCGCTCTGTCGGCCAAAGCTGGGCAGATAATAGATAACCTCAATATCATAGCCCACCGTTTCTGGATCGTCCACCGACACAAAATCGGTAAAGGCGCGCACCTCGTCATTGCAGGCCGCCAAAACCTGCGCCTTTAACTCATCATTGGCCGGTTTGCCGCCGGCGGTCAAAACATAAAGTTTCACCACCCCCGGGCTGGGGCTGTTAGCCACCACGTCGGCAATCTCTCCGCTCACCTTTTTGGCGTGGTAGATATAGGCTCCCCGCGCCCCGGCAGTGCTGTATGCGTCCTGGCTGGCGCGCAGCAGCTCCAAAAACTCCGCGTCGGTGGCCTCATCGCTGCCGCCCGCACTCTCGGCAATATTTTTGCAGCCGCTGTAATAGGCGTACAAATCCACCGCCTGATTAATCTGCCCCGCCGCCCAGCCGTTGCCGATAACCCCGGCAGTTTGGCAAATCACCGGCAGGTCAACAAAGGTCTGCCCGGGCGGAATATATGCGTCCGCCGCAGTCGCCCAGATAAGCGTGTTGGCGCTGTCGCTGACGCGCGTCCCCGCCGGGATTAAAACCGCCTGCTCCTGCGCCGCCGAAATATCAAAGCGTATGGTACAGGCTGCCGCTTTGGCTTTTGGCCGCTCGCGCAGATAAAACAACTCGGCCAGCGCGTCCAGATTTTCACCCTGCGCCCGGCTGGGGATGTTCTGATTGCCGGTGTAGTTATTAAGAACCCGCTCCTGCCAGATAACCGCCGCCACCCACTGGATAAACAGCCGCTCCGGGCTACCCGGTTGCACCGCCACCCCGCAAATCCGCTCATAGGCGGCAATCATCTGCGCCTGCAGCTGCTCCTCGTCCAGGCTCACAAACTGATAATCACTGCTCATCTTTAATCCTCACCTCAACTATCGGTACAACGCAACCTGGCTGCGTTTCGTCGACTATAATTTCCAGGCCTATCAGCTCCGCTTGCGGAACAAATCTTTCCAGCGCCTCTTTAACCTCCAGATACAACAGCGGCCTGGCGACATTAACCGGCTTATCCAGAAACTTTTGCGGCAAGCCAAATTCCCGGTAAAATGGCACCTCGCCCTGGCGCGTTGCCAGCAGAACCGCCACTTGCTGCAAAACCGAGGCCACCGGCTCGGCCTCGTTCAGCCGCAAGGCAGATACATCATCGCTAACTTTGTATGTCATAGCCGCCCCCCTCAATAGTTCAAATACTCCTGCAAACTCACACTAACCGTGGCTTGCAGCAGATTGCCCTCTTTATCGTAATGCTGCATTTTGGCTTTATGGCTCAAAATATTCCAGCGGTATTTGCCATAAGCCTTATCGCCCAGCACCAACGACACCGCCTCGCCGCTGCGCTCATACTGCCAGATTTTGTTGATAGCCGCCTGCGGATTAACGCCCAAAAAGGCGGATAACACCATTTCAAAGCTGAACGTATCCGGCTCCAGACCGCAAAACTCGGTAAGCGCGTCCTTTAGGTGCCGCTGGTGCGTGGCATAGCGGGCGGCCCCGCTCCACTGGGCGTTGTTCAGCGTTTGCACCTGACTGTCTGATACGCTAAATATAATCTCGCCCAAACAACCAACTACCATTTTTTTCCTCCTAAGTTATCCGGCCAACCACAAAGCCGTCGCCGTCCTCCACCGGCTGATAAATAACCAGCACCGCCTCGTTGATTTTCGGCAGCCAAATTTCAGACTGCTGCAAAACATACAGCCAGCCGGAGGTTTCTCCGCTGGCCGGCCAGATAACCCGCACCATCCGCTTGGCTTCATCCACCGCGCTGACCTTGCCCACCTGCACAACATTGACCATATCCATAATCAGTAGCCCTCCAACACCCGGCGCAAATCTATGCCGGTAGTGTAGCCGCTGCCGGATAAGCTGTGCCGCACCTGACTGATAATATATTTGCCGCTCCAACCCCCAAAGTCCGTTAGTTCAACCGTCAGCCCTGCCGCCAGATTAATATTGCCCGGCAGGCTAAAAGAGGCTGTTTTGGCAAACTTATTATGCAGGCGCAGATATTTTTCGGCCAGAGCTTTGGCCTCGGCGGCGCTGCTGATTTTAGCCGTAATCTCCAACTGCTGGCTGCTTTTATTATCCCCGCTTTGCGCCACACCCTCAATACACTTGCCAGTGTGTGGCTCCACATAGCTTACCCGGCAGCTGCCATACTGCTTATCCGCGCTGCCGGAATCCAGCCGGTATTTGCTATATGCGCCGCCGCAGCGCTTTATTGTGAACACGCTCGGTTTCTGCTCATATGCCGCCTGGTCGAACAACACCAGCATGGTCCCGGTTGCTTTCAGGCTTAAACCCGCCCGCTGGCACAACCCCGCCAAAAAAGCAATATCGCTTTCGCTTACCTGCTCAACCCGGCTGTAAAAAGGATCCGCCGCCGATTCATACATACACTGCAAACCGGCTTTGCCTGCCAGCTCCTGCGCTATGCCGGACAGCGTATAGCTCTCCCAGGCTTTGGTGTGCTTAGTCTGGCGAATTTCCGCACTAAAGGGTAAGGCGGTGGCCTTAATTGTAACCACCGCCGGCGGCCCCTGCGCCGTAATACTGTCCAATTCAAACGTGCCGCAGTCCAAAATTTTATCGTTGCCGTTGCCCTGCCAGTTTTCCGCCAGCAGCGCCGCCCCGATTTTAAGCTGGCCCGCTGCCGCAGTTTCCACCGCCTCGGCCAGCCAACCGCTATCGCGCACCCACAGGCCGTCCCTGTCCTGCAAAGTCAGCTGCAAATCGTCCGCCTCGCCGTCCTCATTGTCCGTATAGGTCAGGCTTAATAGATACGGCTGTATATCTTTAGTGATATTCACCCCGGCAAATGTTATTTCCGCTTTCGTCCGACGGGCTAAATCTTTATTGCTCATCAAATCATCACCTCTTCCAGGGCGGCAGATTTTCGCCCGGCCTGGCCGTCCGCTCAATTTCCGGCAGCACCAATTCCACCCCTGCCGGAAAGATGTATATTTCCCGGTATCGCTGATTAAGCCGGATAAGCTCCCCAGCATAGGCCGCGCTGCCCAACTCCCGGTAAGCTATGCCGTCCCACATATCCCCTTGGATTGTTTTATAGGTTTTCATTTTTTAGCCCTGCAATGCCGCGCTCACATAGCTTGCGTCATACTCCAGCAAAAACTCGGCGCTCACCATCGGCGAGGGCGGCGTAATATAAATATGCAGAGTAATCCGCCCGGCCATCAGGCTGGTTAAAGGGTTTTCCGCCTCCAGCATTTCGGCGCGCGCGCCCAGCAAATAGCCGCTGCCCACCAACCCGGCCAGCCAGATATTGCAGCTGTCCAAAATCGTGTCCACCAGTCGGCGCGTCATCGGCTGGTCAAGCTTGTGCCAAAAGGTATTAATTAACGTCTTGCCAACCCAATCAAACATTCTGCCCAGCGGGATAAAGTAATCCTTAACGTCCCGGTTGGCCGGATAGCAGGCCGTCCAATCGCCCCAACACTGCCAGCCGCCGCCCCGGTTAAGCGCGGTTACCACGCCCTGCCCATTCAAAATATTAGCCTGCGCCAGCGTTATACGCACCTCGGCTCCGTCCGCCAGCGCCAAGCCGTCGCACTGATAATTTTTGTTGCTGGGGCTTTCATAAGGGCAGCCGCCGTTGCCGCCGTCCACCTGGGCAATCAGCCCGGCCAACTGGGTACTCTGATGAAACAGATAATCGCCAAGCCGCAGCATCGGCCAGCAGATAATCTGCCGCTCGTCCGCCAAATTGGCCTTATTCTTGGCCGTCAACACGTCCGCATAGCTTTGCGCACCCTCCGCGCCGCAGTCAATATCAATCAGGGCTTTCGCGCCAAACAGCCCGCCGATAGCCGCCGCCTTGGCCGCCATAACCGCCGCGACAACGCTGTCTTGCGAATATCCCGGCGCCAACAGCAAATCAGGCGCAATGCCAAAGCTGCTAAGGCAATATTCCACGCTCTCCACGCCAGCCGCCACCTGGGCGGTTGTAACCTGCTCCGGCGCAGCTTTAGCATAAGCCACGTTCAGATTTTCCGCCGCATAACACGCGCCGCCCTCCAACAGTTCAATAATCAGGTTTTCGCCGCTGTAATAGGCCTCATAGTCTTGGCCGGGCTGATAGGCCGCCGCTCCCTCTGCGCCGCCAGCCTCCTTAATCGTCAGGCTGTCTTTTAAAGCCGCCAGCGGCAAAGTAATCTGATGTTTGCTCACCGGCATATCCGCTGCCGCAACATCTTGCTGCATTTTCACCGCGTCCAACACATTACACAAAATCAAAGGCTGGCAACCAAACAATTTGAAATGGCTATACATCACTTCGCAAAGCGTATAACGCTGCCAATCGTCAGAATAGCCAAACTTTGCCACCGCCTCGTCCCAGCTGGTGCAAAGCGCCGGAACACCTGCCGCCGCCGGATTTTCTGCCGTATGTACCGGCGCTGTGCCCACCGCAAAAGGAATACCGCTTTCCGCCACCGCCGGCGTTAAAACACTGGTGGCCTGCTGCCTTGCCGATACGCCATGAACTTCCGCCATAATTAATCAATCCTCCCATATTTTCCCGCCGCCAGTTTAACCAGACGTGCGTATTTCCCGCTCAATAAATTATCCCGCCTTTTCAGTTTGGCTCTGGCCTCGGCCAGCTTTTCGCCGTCCACCAACAAATCCGCTGCCAGCGGATATTTGGCCACAACTGGGGCCAGCTCCGGGCTGGCTATAACCTGTTGTTTGCTCCCCTGATACACCGTGCCATTTTGGATAAGTCCGACGATTGTCGGGCCTATATACATACAAAAACCGGCAAAACTATCAGCCGGTTTAATTTCCGTCAAATTTAATCTTTTATTTGCCATAATCAATCCCCCTTATCTGATATACCCCTCTTTAATCTCACGCTTGATTGCCGGCAGCCGCCACTGGCTCATCATCTCGCCTAAATAAAACGGTTTGGTTTTATCATTGTCCGGATAAATCAGGCTCTCAATGCCCGCCTGCATATCCAGCGCAAACTGGCCGCCCACAACTCTTTTTTGCAGCAGGGCAATGCGCAGCCGCTCCATAAGATTAAGCAGCATAAGGCCGCCCTCCTGCTCATCCGGATTGTAGACGCAAAACACCGACCTAACCAGAGTTGCCGCCTGCTCGCGCTCACCTGCCGGCTGCTCGTCCTTGCCGGTAATTATCTGGTGGATAACATAGGGCGCTTGATAGCTTGACGCTCTGCTATCCGGCAGATTCATTTTGAAAACGCCCGCTGTCCGGCTAGGGGGATTTGGGCAATTTTCCTGCGGACAAACCGGCATAATTAAATCTTTAACCGTCCGTTCGGTAAATTCTTTAAGCGTTTCCAGCAAAATTACTTTGTTCATTCTTTAATCCCTCCAACCGTTCAAAAAAGCGTTAATTTCATGCTCTATGCGCTCTTCCCATTTATCTACTGTTTCCAAGGTTAGCCGGTTTCTGGTTTCATCATTGTTTAACATTTGTTTTACAGACAGGCCGGTAATTTCCCGGATAGATTCACGCTTTAAATCTGCGCTTGTATTTCTGGAAGAAGGCTTGCCAGTGCGTTCAAAAATACCAGTATGATTTTTACCATTAGAATTTTGCATTGTAGCAATAAAGGCATTATAAAACGGGTATGGTCTTGTTGCTTTCATAATATGTGCCTTTACCAATGTGCCGGCAGCCGGCTGCTTAGGCGATGTTCCACCATATCTGTAAAGAGGAATTTTATGCCCGGCAAAAGATATTATGGCACTCAAGCCTTGACCTAGAATATATTTTACCTGAAAAACATCTTTTTCCCGTACATTCTTAGCCGATATGTCATATCTATCTCTAATATGCTTAACGCTAGCTGTACGCAGATAAGCAGCAGCGCGGTTTGTGGCGCTGCGTATGGCCTTATCCGCAGCGCCAGGAATATCACGCAGCAGCATTTCGGCGCGCTCAATACTATGGCTATCCGTTATACCATTAATATCAATATATATTCCACCTGTTTCGCTCATTTACATCCTCCAATTCCAGGCGCAGCAAGCCAAATTCGCAAACCGCCTCCTTGATATAAAACTCGTGGAAAAAACCGCCTCCGCCCTCCTGGTTGTTGATTTTAAGTCTGGCTCCTTTTTGCGGCTGTACCCTCTGCAAATCGTCAATACTGCACTGCAAAAGGGTTTTTACCAGAAACAACCCCTCGGCGTGGTCGCTGGCCTTAAGCTGCCGCTCATCTTCCTTTAAGCCGGACAACACCACCGGAATATCCACAAAGCTTTGCCCCTCGTAAACAACCGTGCGCAGGCTGGCAAATTCCTGCACATTCAAAAACACTCTTTGGTTATCGGCGGCCAGCATTTCCTTAAAGCCGCTCATACCACAGGACTTTCAGCTGTCGGAGCGGCAGGAGCCTGCGCCTGTTTAGCAGTTTTGCTGGTTGTTTTGGCTGCCGCCTGCTTTTCAACAGCGTTATCGTCGGTTCCATTTTCTGGCTCGGTTCCATTTTCTGGCGTGGTAATGGTTTCCACCGTTTCTTTTTCTTCACCAACCACACCGGCGGCAAAAATATAAGGGCAGTAATTACGCGGCGCTGCCAATGGCCGGCAGGCCAAACGCAGACTGCGGGCGTCGTTGGGCTGGTCCAGGCTAAATTTAGGCACCCTGGGCGCGGCGTAACTGCTATATTCACTGTTGCCATAGTCAATTTGGGTAATCTGGCCGTACATCATATGGCCGCAGTTCGGAGCCGTTACCATAGCGCCGTCCGCCGGAAAATAAGGCGTATCCTCGCCAGCTTCATTTGCATAGCTCTCGCTTACGTCAAACAGGTTCAGCAAAAAGCCACCGAAATTAAGTCGTCCCATAAAAGCCACGCCGGGGTATCGGGTTAACTCCGGGCTCAAATTGCCATACTCCATACGGCGATTATCCAACAGCTTTTGCACTTTAGGATCATTCGACACAAAATCCGCCGTCTGGCTGCCCAGCACCAAATCAGCAACCGCTAAACCGCGCCGGGCCAACATCTTGCACATAGCCCGAACATCACCGAAGAAATTCCCCGCCGAACTGTTCCATTTGTGCGCCACCTCAAAGGTGTGCTCGCTCTCGCCGCTGTAAAAGCCAACCAACAACTCATCGCCCACCGTTTGACCATCAATGTATTCCTGCATAGGGCAGGCATTATTTAACATAGTCTGCACGGCCATCCATTCCTCACGCCGGGCAATGCGCTTGTCCATATCTTGCAAATCCCGCAGTTGCAACCGAGCCGCGCGCTGTGCTTTGCTCATATTTGGATACAGAGCCTCGCCAAAGCCGCGCTTCCTTAAATCGTCCTCTGTCAATAAACGGGAAAGAGCGATATAAGCCGGCTGGTATTCACGGATTTCGTAGCCCGTTCTCTCCAGCGGAATATCCCCCGCCCTAGGAGCCACAAAAGGCGCCAGCTTGCGGTCGCCTTTGCGGTATTCGGTCAGAACTTTATCCGCCGCAAAAACATCATCCGCGCCGGTTGGAAAATATCTCTCCTTGAAAAAACAAGGCTGTGGCACAACTTCCTCCTCCACCGCCAGCAAAGTATAAGTGTCAAAAAAATTCAAACTTGCCATTAAACAAACCCCCTTTTTTATTCGGCAACGGCTTTAAGCCAAATGCCGCGCTCCCGCAGCTTGTCCCTGTCCGCCTCGCTAAGCGTATAACCCTCGGCCATTGTCAATTTGCCAGGGTTAAAACAACCCGCCAGATAAACCGCCGCCGTCTGCGCCGTTGCGCCAATCTTGGTATCATCACACAAAATGCAGTCCGGCGTTAAGGCATCGCCCTCCGCCGCCGTGCTGCCCAAAATATAAAGCTGACCTGTTTGGGCGGATTTAGCTAAAACGGTACCGCGCTTATATTCCGCCTCCGCCGCCAGCGCAGCAAGCGTGCCGCCGCCCACCACCGCCGGCGGATTTAAGCCGGCAATCAAAGCGTCATACTCCATTTCTCCTACCAACCTACTAAGTTCTTTCATTTATCAAAACCCCTTCCTTAAAATAATCATTGAATAAACGCCCTCCGCCTGCGCTCAATCTGCCGATTGTTCAAAATCTCTTCTATCCACTCCCGCAAATCCTCATCGTGCCGCTGCAAAACCTCGCGCAGTTCTTCCGGCAAAGCATTGCCGCTAATGTGATAATCCGGCGCAACCGTAATCTGAATACGCTCCGCGTCCACACCGCCGTTGCTCTCCCGGTTCGGCAACGCCCGGGCAGGCTCCGGCAGCGCCGCCGCCTGCTGCATAGTCAAAGTATCTCGCTGCAAAATATGTTCGGTTTCCCGGTTGGTCAAAATTCGCTCTCCGCCCTGCATAAACAACAGCTCCGGCCCCTGCTCGCCCACCAGCGCCCAACCTGCCGCCGCATTATCGGTGCCGCCTGCATAGGCGTTTTTAACTTTAATATCGCCTTGGGCCGGGGCATACGCTCCGCCTGCCGGTAGATTTATCACACCCGGCAACACATTGCCAACCGCCGCGTTTATGGCCGTACTAAACAGCATATTTTGTTTAGGCAGTAAGCCGCCCAAAACGTTAAACGCACCTTTTACCTGTGGCAACATAGCCAAAATACCGTCAATATAAGCCTGTATGGTAGCTCGGGCGCTTTCCGCCGCCTGCGCGCTCTGGTCTAAAGCCGCCACGCCGTACGCCGCCTGCTCGGCCTCGGTTTCGCCAAGCTGATCCAAGGCCGCTCGCATACTGTCCAGCTTAAGGGTGGCCTCGGCAACCGCCGCCTGCCCCTCGTCTACGGCCTTAGTATAGCGGGCTTCTTCTCTGGCCGCGCTTTTGGCCTGTCGCTGTAAAGCCGCCAATTCCTGTTGACGCTGAACATACTCCGAATCTGCCACCAGAATATCTTCCGCCGAAAGCAAATCGCTGCTAATCTCACTGCCGCGATACAACACATTATGTTCGTCGGCCTGCTTTTGCGCCTCCGCAACCTTTCGGTCAAGCTCCGCCTGGATAGCCGCCGCCTGTTCCTCGTAGGTTTGCCGCCGGTCCCGCGCCTCGGTCAACTTAATAGTATTTTCCGCCGTTTCAAACTCCGCCGCCACCACCGCGTCCTGATAACTTTCCAAATGCTTTTGCCTGGCCTGCGCCAAAGCGTTCTCCTGCCACGCTTTAGTGTTTTCACGCAGCGCAGCGGTGCCGCCCTCAATTTTACCGGTTTCCGTATCAATAATATCGCTCAATTCCGGCATCGTCCGGCAAAGCAGCTCCAGGGTGTTCAGATACTCCTGCCTGGCCTCGCCCCCCAGCTTTTCGCCGTCGCCCATTTGCTCCAGCTTGTCGATGTAATGCCCGGCCACGTCAGCCATCGCCAGCGTCTGGCTTTCGCTGTCCTTAAAAACTGCGTCCGCGTCCTGCATAGCCTTTTCCATATCTCTGGCCGCCGCCGTCAGCTCACGCAGAGAGGGAGCCGCGTCAAAAGCCCCCTCGCGCAGCGCCACAACGCCGCCTACCACCGCCGCCAAAGCCGCCGATAAGCCCAAAATCGGCCCCACCGGCCCCGCAAAAATCGCCGCCGCATTCAACGCCTGGAAGATCCGCACCGCCGCCGAAACACCGGTAACCCCAGCCGCCAGCCCGCCCAGCGTGCCGATAAACGCGCCCCCGGCCTTAACCACCGCCGGATTTTGCTGCACAAAATCATTCGTCAGCCCCAAAAGTTCCGTGCCCTCCTGGTAAACCTTGCGCATAACCGGCAAAAACTGTTCACCAACGCTGATTTTCAACGCGTCCGCCGCCGATTCGGCCAGCGTAATATCGCCCTGCAAATTATCCAGACGGATTTGGGCCATGCGCTCCGCCGCGCCGCTGCAATTATTGATACTATCCGTCAGCTTGTTATAGTCATCGTCAGCGGATAGCAGGATAGCCAACAGGCCGTTGTAGCCCTCTTTGCCGGCAATGTTGATAGCGTTAGCCACGCGCTCGGCCTCGGTCATCTGCTTAAAATAGCCGCGCAGCTCCCGGATAGTATTGCCCAGGCTTTTCATCGTGCCGTCCGCCTGCACCGCCGAATATTCGTACTCGCCAAAGGCCGCGCCGGAAAGCGTAACCCCCTCGAGCAGGCCGTTAAAAGAGTTCTTCATAGAGGTTCCGGCACGGCTGCCCTTAATGCCGCTGTTCGCCATAAGGCCAACCGCCACCGCCACATCCTCAATAGAATAGCCCAGCGCGCCCGCCACCGAGGCCGAATCCTTAAAGGTTTCGCCCATAACGGCCACGTTGGTATTGGCGTTGGTGGCTGCAGCCGCCAGCACGTCCGCAAAGCGGTCGGTATCCGCCGCCGTCAGGTGAAAAGCGCTCAAATTATCGGTTATAATATCCGAGGTCAGTGCTAAATCCTCACCGGAGGCCGCGGCCAACTGCAAAACGCCGTCTATACCGGCAACCATATCCTGCTCATCCCAACCGGCCATTGCCATATAACCCATGGCCTGCGTGCTTTCAGCGGCGGTAAATTTGGTGCTGCCGCCCAGCTCTTTGGCTTTATCCGCCAGCACGTTTACCGCCCGCTCATCCGCGCCCGAGAGCGCCGCCACGTCCGACATACCGTGCTCAAACTCCCCGGCCAAATTTAGGCACTCATTAAAGCCGCTGGCAACCTTTTGCAGGCCGCCATAAATCCCCGCCGCCACCAAAGCCTGACCTGCCGCGTCAAAAGCGCCCGCCGCCCGGCTGCCAAAGCTTTCCGCCCCGGCAGCGGCCTGCTCCTGCGCCTCCTGCAAGTCGCGGCTTTCCTCGGCCAGCCGGATACTCTCCACCGTCAGATTTTCCGTATCCACTCCGGCCTCGCGCAGTGCTTGACTGGTCTGCTGCAAACGCTGGCGCTGACGGCCTAGTGCCTCATTTGTGCTGTTAATCCGCTCCTGTAAGCGCAGGCTCTCGCGCTCCAGCCCGGCGGTGCTGCCGTTAGTTTCGGCAATCTCCCGCTGAATAAGGTCATACTGGGCGCGCAGGTTAGTCAAGCGCTGTTCTGTCCGCTGTACTTGCTGCTGCTGCCTCTGATAACCTGTTATATCTCGTTGCGCCTGGTTAAGCCGCTGCAATTCCGCTTGCATACCAGCCACAATGGAGCGCGCCCCGCTGAACGCGCTGTCAAAGCCGCTGCTGCGCTGGGCGTTCAGCCGAAAGGCCAGCTCGTGCATAATCCGTCCCGCCAAATTCTCATCTCCTTATTTTTTGCGCTGCATACTCTCCACAATCTCGTTGTTGACGTCAACCCAACGCCGCAGTTCGGCCAAGGTGCAGCCCAGCCAAAAGCCAACCGGCGTGTGATTGTTCTGCGCCATAATCAAACACTGCCGCCGCAGGCTGGCCACATCCTTTAAGCCTGCGCCACGAGTAAAAAACTTCTGGCCCCGTTGCGGATCCGGTTAAAGACGGCAATCGGCAGGCGGCGGAAGAATTTTTCGTCCAGCTGCTCCCGGCAGGCTTTAACCGCCATCAGCGTCAAAAACAGGCTGGAAAACTCCGGCGAAACCACCGCCTTGTTCCGCAATAACATCTGCTGTTCAATCGCCAAAAAATCCTCGCCGGTCAATTTGCCCCAGTCAAAGGTCAGGCTGTTATATGTTTGCCCCTCCCATTCTCTGGGCTGCTTAAATTTAACTGTCTGGCAGTAAAGCTCATCACCGGCGGCGGCCTCCGCCTCCTGCATGGCCGCCGCATATTCTTTATCGTCAATAAAATCTGCCATTTTGCCCTCCTATTTGCCCAAAATCTGCCGCAGCTTGGCCAGATAATCCACGCCGCCAACCTCGCAGATGTAATTAAACGGATCGATTTTCCAAAGCGCCTTGCCGTCCTTATAGCCCTCGTAGCGATACACCGCATATTCGCCGGAAACATCGGCCAAGCTTGCTGGCGCCACCGTACCCGGCGAAGTCTTTTTCGGTACCACAATCAGAACGTGCTTGTCCGCCTGCATATCCTGTTCCACGCCCACCGTGTCCCAGTATTGTTCGGCCACCCGCAAATCAATATGGTGCTTTTTCGGCGACATCAAATGCACCGCCGCGTCGGTACAACTGCGAAAATCCAGCTTAGCCGTCATTTTCTCCATCATACCGATAAGCACCGCCTCAATCGTGCCGCTAAAACCCGCGCCGGTTATATCCTGCGATAAATAAGCAATATCCGGCAAATCCACCTTGGCAACCCCCAGCAGATTAATATTATCCTCGTAAACCTCAAATTCCAAATAGGCTTGCGGTTGTGTTGACATTGCTTATGCCCCCTTTCCCGGCTGCTTTTCTCCGCCAAGCAGGGCCTTAACCTCCGCCCTGGCCTGCGCCATACGCTGCTCCGGTTCCAGCGTTTCCGGCTCCGGCCCGGCCCCCGGCAGGGCGTTAACCTGTTCTGCTCCGGACTGCCTAAAGTCCCCCTGCCAGTTCCGCAAAAAGCTTTGGCGTTTTTCTGCCGCGGCCTGCGCCGCCCGATAAGCCAGCTCCTGGGCTGTGCAAGCCTGCTCGCCGTATTTGGCCGCCTGCACCAGCTCCGGTTCAAACAGCGACGCCACCTCGTCAATCTGCTTTAAGCGTTGCCTCTCCGCCTCCGCCGCCTTACCGTCTGACTGACCGGCCTGCGCCAAAACTGATTTTTCCAGTTCGGCCACCAGCTCCGGATATGCCGCGCGCAATTCGGCCAAATTTCCAACCGTTTTTTCATTTGCCATTTTCTCTTGTCCCCTTTCTGTCTGTTTCATTTGCTCCGGCTCAAACACCGGAATATTAAATGCCGCCGGCACCTGTGCGCTAAAGGCGCGGCCGTTGACAAATAACCGTTTTCTGTCGGCGCTGGCCGCAATTTGCAGCGGCTTAGCCTCCTCCAAAAGCTTATCGGCAAACCCCTTTTCGATTGCCTCCTCGCCGGTCAAATAGGTGGTATCGCGCATCATACCGATAATTTCTTCTGCCGAGAGGCCGCTCTTGCGCTGATAAGCCGCCACCGCCGCCTTGTCATGGGCTTCATACTCCGCCGCAATTTCCCGCAGTTCATCGGCATTAAAACCGCCCCAAAGCCAGCCCCAGCATTTATGCACCATAACCAAGCTGCAAGGATTAATTAAAACCTCATCACAGGCGCACATAATCACCGAGGCCGCGCTCATTGCCGCTTCATCAACAATGCAGCGCAATTCCACGCCCTGCCGGGCCAGCTCGCGCAGCCGGTTATGAATAAGCAGCCCCACCAGAGCGTCGCCGCCCACGCTGTGCATTCGCAGGGTAATTTTTTTCACCCCGGCCAATTCTTGCAAATCCTGCAAAAATTCGTTCTGGACAATAAAATCGCCCTGCTCCGGCTCTCCCTGCCAATTTCGTGGCCGCTCGCGCACCACCTGGCCATACATGGTTATTTCGGCGCTGTCCCCCTGCCGCTCCATTGCATAAGCGCCGCTTTTAATCTGTCTTCTCATTATCCGCCTCCTTTTCTAACAAAATGCCTTGCTCCAAACCGGCAAAATCCAGGCAGCCAGCCTGCCGCAGCAGCTCATTTTCCCGCTTCACCTGCTCCACATTGGCCTCCCAATCGCCGCCGCCCAGCTCCCGCGTAACCTGCTCGTGCGTCTTAATGCCCCGGTTAATCAGCAGCACTGCCGCCTTAGCCTCTTTCAGCGGATCCAGCTGGCCTTGAATGGGGCCAATCCAACGCGCATTGCTCCAGGCGGCCCGCAGCAGAGGATTGTCAAAAAAGCCGGGGGCTTTAACACGCCCCAAGGCCACGGCTTCGGCCAGCCAAATTTCATAAACCGGCTGGCAAAAATCATCCACAAACCAGGCGCGGCGCATTTTCATACTTTCCCAAGCCTCCAGCAGCGCACCCCGGCTGGCTGAATAGGAGCTGTTAAACTCTTTCAGCAGCACGTCATAGGGAACTTCCAAATCTGCGCCAATCATCCGGCTAATCGTTTTCACAAAGTTTTCAAAGCCGGCTGTTGGAATGTTGGGATTGCCAAAAGTAATCTTCTCATTAGGCCCCAAATGCGCTATAGTCCCCGGCCCCATTTGGTATTCATTTTCACCGGCCAGCCTCTCCGTAGCGTAATTCTCGCCGCCGACTCCAACAACATCACCAACCTCGTTAATGGGTAAACCGCTGGTATCATTTTCTGTGTAAATCCAGGCGGAAAAGAAAGATTGCACCAGGGCCGCCATCAGCTCGCTTTCAGTGTAGCGACGCAGCTGCAAAAGCGGCTCAATCACCGGCGCCAAATAAGAAACGCCGCGATATTGGTCGCAGCGTTCATTATTCATAATATGCAGGATGTTCGGCAGCCCGGTGCGCTCGCCATAAGCCGCCACCCGCTGCCATTTGGTTTGCTCCGCCGTCAGCTGAAAAGGATAAGTGTTGCGGATATGGTAGGCCAAAACCTGCCCCGCCGCGTCAACCTCCACGCCGTCAAAAATGCGGTTGTTATTGCTGGAGTTCCGCCCGTCGGTGCTGCCGATAAGCGCCCAGCCCGCCGATTTCCCCGGCGTGGCCACCCGGTCGGCCTCAATTAAATGGATACGCAGCGTATAGGGGTTCATTCGGTTGGGCCGCCCCTGCTTAATCAAAGCAAAGCTATCGCCGTTCATCAGCCAGGATATTAAAGCCAGTTGCTGCAAACCCTCAAAATTGTTCAGGCCCAGCGCATCGCAATTTTGCTTTTTGCCGGCCCAAAGCCGAAATTCCCTTTCGGTGTGCTGCTGCCATTCTTTGGCCGCCTCGGCGGACAGGCCCAGCGTTTCCCGGTCAATGCTGCTTTTCAGCGTCAGGCCGGTGCCAATAACCTTGGTACGGTTGGTATTAATCGCCGCCCCGGCCACCGGCGAAGCCATATAAAGCATACGGGCCCGCTGGCGCAGAATCTGGTTGTTATAATTAATATCCTCATTGGGCGAGCCGCTGCTGGGCTTAAAACCTTTAAGGGCCCGGCGGCTGGAGCTGGCCCCGGCCTCGCTGTAACCCTTAGCCTGCGGCGCGCCCCGTATTCCTTTGTAGGGCAGATATAACCCGGATTTTTTATCTAAATAAATGGCTGTTCCCTCCCTCCCGTTACCAATCGCGCGGCAAAATGCCAAAAGCCCGGCGCGCGCTGCCGCCGGCCAACTGAGCGGCCAGTCCATCAATCTGTTTTTCCGTTTTGGCAATTTCCTGCGCCAAAGCCGGCAAATCCAGCCGCGTCAGCTGCCGGTCCGGCAGGGCGTAACTTTTAACATTGCCGCTCACCAGCTCCAGATAAGCCTCGCGTAATTTCTGCAAGGCTGCTCTGCGAAACTCCAGCCTGGCTTTTAATTCTGTTTTGTCCAAATCACATCACCTTACCAATCGTCATAATAATCCTTTAACCCCCGTCGGGGTTTAGCTTTTGGCTGCTTTGGGGGCGTTGAGGCGGCCTGCCCGGTTTGCCCGCCGGGCGTTTGGGCAGGTACCACCCGGCCCCGGCTGGCCTGCAATTCGCGGTCAATCTTGTCCAAATCCTTAGCCAAGGCCTTAAAAGCCGCCAGCGCATAGTTGCGGCAATCCAGCGGCTCGTTACGCTCGTGGCCGGAAATTACCTGCCAGCTCCAGTGCTGGTCCTTTCTCTTCTCATCATAAACCAAATGCTCGGATAACAGGCCGGTAAAATATGCCTGGCCGTAATCCTCGCGCCTGGGAAAATGACAGTACTTGGCGCCGGGAGTTTGTACCTTTAGATTATCCATAATAATCTGCTTGCCGGAATCCACGCCTATCTGATACTGCCAGCAATAACCAACCACCCGCTCCTTAACCACAATCTTCTGCTTTTTAGGCGGCGCAGTAAAGGGCTTGCTCATACCCGGCAAACCCTTGATACAAAATACCTTTTTCGCCAGCCGCTTTTGACACTGTTGCCGCACGTCCTGGGAAAAAAGACCGCCCTCGTCCACAAACGTCATACTGACACGCAGGCCCACGCCGTCCGCAAAATGATAAATCTTATCTATCACGGCGTCCAGCTGCTGCCAGGGCTCATCGCTGTCCGGCCGGCCCCAGATTATACCCTTTTCCAGCCCCCAGGTTTCGCCAAAATGCCCGTGCCCCAGCAATTCATATTCCAGGCGGTCGTTTTGCGTATCCACGCCGCAGGTAATCACCAAAACGCCGTCCGGCAGCTCCGCCGTATATTCCTCACGCCGGCTTAAAAGACTATCTTCACTGGTCAGTCCCTCCCGGTCCTCCCAAAGCTCGCCAAAAAGCGTATTGAAAACCACCTGCCTTTTGGTACTGCTGCCCTCGGATTCCAGATATTGCAAAATGCTGCTTTCCCAGCTGGCCCAGGGGCTGACAAAAGAGTTTAGCCAAAAGGAGCGCACACCCCGCTGATAGGCCGCCGGCTTTTCGGCAATCCATTTGGCCGGCTGCCGCTTCATCGTTTTTTCGTCAGCAAGGCAGGCACATTCCGGGCACATATAGTTAATATTGCTGACCTGATAATGTTTTTTGCCGGCCTCGCCCTGCGTCTGCACATCGTAGCGTATATCGCTGAAACGAATATCGTGATAGCCGCCGCAATGCGGGCATTGCACGCACCAGCGCTCCTGCGTGCCGGCCAGAAAAGAATCCTCAATCGCGCTGTGGCCTTTAACGGTCGGCGTGCTGACCTCCACCGCCTTGGCATTGTAAAAAGTAATCTGCCGCGCCATTGCCAGTTGCCAGGGATCGCCCTCATTGCCCGCGCTGCTGGCCCAACGGTCGCGTTCATCACCGAACACATAACGCACCGGCTTGGAGGCCAGGGCGTGCGCCTCGGTGGAGCCGCACATCGTTAAAATACCGCCCGGATAAACCTTTTGCAGCACTGTATTGTTGCTGTCGCGGCTTTTCGGCGCGGCCACCCTGCGGCGCAGCTCCGGGCAGTCCCGAATCATCGGCGCAATACGCAGCTTGGAATATTCCTTGGCATCGGTGCTATACGGGTGGATAAACAAAATGCTGCCGGGGTCCTGGGCAATGATATAGGCGATTAAATTGTTTTCAAATTCGCTCTTGCCCACCTGCGAGGAAGAAACCAACACCAGCCGACGCACCTTAGGATCGGCAAAAGCGTCCAGAGGTTCCCGCAGATACGGCGTGCGGCTGACGCGCCAGGCTCCGGCCTCGGCGCTGCTCTCCGGCGACAAGCGGCGGTTCTGCTCCGCCCACTCCGTAACCGTCAAATCCGCCGGCGGCCGCATATTGGCCAAAACTTTGGTCAACAAACCATTTAAGCGCGCCAGTTCTTTAGCCCGTTTATTCGTCATTTTCCGTCTCCGCCGCCTCCCATTTTTTGCGCTCCCGCACCCTCTCTTCATATTTGGCTGGATCATAGCGATACTTGGCAATCTCCGCCATAATCAAATGCACCTCCCGGCGAATAATATCCGCCGCCTCCGCCGCGCTATCCGCAGCCGCCACATCCACCGCCAGCCGCCCCGGCAAAGCCGTCAGCATACTGCGCAGCACAAAAATTAAATCCTCGGTCAGCGCCGCCACGTCCTCGGAACGGTGCATTTTGCCCTGTAACTCCGCCGCCTCCAGCTGGGCAATAGTCGCCCTAGACACTTTTAAGCTTATTTCCGCCGTGCTTTTGGCGTTTTCTCTTTTCAAATCGGCCTCGCTTTTTTCCGGCTCCGCCCTGGCGTTCAGCATAGCGCAATAATCCGGCATACTGTCGGCCAGCTCAAACATTAAACCGTGCGGCGTTTTCTTTTTATGCAAGGTCCCCTGGCTCACCAGCTGCCCCACCCACTGATTGCTTTTGCCAATCAGCCGACACAAATCCGCTGTTTTAACGTAAATTGTCAAGCCGGGGCGCGTCAGATAAACCACATCGTCATCAACAATAACTGCCGGCTTATTTGCTGCCATTTTTTTTGTTTACCCCCATTCAAAAACAAATTTTCAATTAAAGTTACCAAAAAAATTTTTTTTCTAACTGTATAAATTTCGGGCGTCAGCGAACCCGCATTAGGGCCAAACGCTTTCCCAGTACCTTTTTTCAGACGTTCAACAGTATTTCCGCCTGGCTGTAAGCATTATTGCCTTTAGCCATTAAAGCCAGAAAATCCTCACGCGAAAAATCGGATAATCTAAAGACTTCCTCCGGGCGCATACCAAGCTGTTTACCTATTTCCTGCACTGATTTTTCTTCCTCTAAAAGGCGTTTAACAATAGCTTTCATAGGCTCCAAAAGGTGTGTGCCTCTGGCTCGGTTATGCGTTATGGTGCCGTATATATCTTCGCTACTGTCCTTATGGGCCACAACTACCACCGGCACCCTGCCGGCCAGCCTGGTTTTTAGCGGCTCCATTCCTGCAACCGTCCAGCGGTGAAAACCGTCTATAATCGTATAATCTGGCCGGACAACAATCGGCAGCGTCCAGCCATTAGTTAGAATAGACTGTAAAAGCAACTGCAAATTATCCCGGCTCACTTTGTTTGGGTTATAATCATTTGGCTTTAGCCGCTCGCGCTCTACCCACTGCAATGAGTTTAAGGGCGCGAACAAATCCATTTCGTTTTTATTACTCACAACGCTTTGGCTCCTTTCCAATTTTCTTGCTGCTGCTGTAAAAACGGCCATAAATAATCCGACCGATTGCCCGATAGGAACGCTTTTTAGGATCGCCGCCAATTAATGCCTCATACATTTTCCTGTAATCTGCCGGAGTGGCAAATAAAGCGGTTTTGATAAACAGGTTACGATAGTTTTTCGCAACGCTCATTTTATGCGGCGTATTAAAATATCGTGGCATATCGGCAAACATTTTCACCAGCAAGGCCTTATAGTCTTTATCCGGCTGGGTATCATTTTTGCGCCGGTTTGCTGTGCTGCGTCCAAACATTTCCGTGTCCCAATACAAAGCGGCCAGATAGGCGTTAGGCTCGCGCTTGATTATCCGCTCCATTAAATCCGGATAGTATTCGTTAAGCTGTACCAGGGAGCGCGCCGTATCAATCGAAAAGAACTGCGATACCCGCAAATTATTCCGGTTAACACCCACCTGATACATTTTCAAATAAACATCCGGAATAGCCAACTGACGCTCTTTAAGATAAAGCCAAACATCGGCGTTTTTCCAATCATAAATCGGATATATGGTATTGTGCTTGGTAATACCTTTAATGCCCATATTCAGCTTTGCCATATACTGCATTCGCTGAATAGATTCCGCCGCCCGAACGCCGGTTATCATAATACCATCCTTGGTCGCCTTGGGCAAAAACTCCTGATAGCTCTCCATTCGCGGCCTAAGCCGGGAGTGTTCCCGAATAGCAAATGCCGGCGGCCGCCGCACCCAAACATCCTGTTTGTATCTATCCCAGCAAATAAAGCTTTCATCATTGGCCAGCTCATTAAAACAGTTATAATGCCGAACTTCAATGCACCACCACTTAAAAGCCGCCCCGGCCAGCAAAAACTTTTGTCGCCATTCTTTGGCCGCCTCTTCCACACAATCAAAAATTGCCTCTTCATCAATAAAAACCACTGTCAGCAGGGCTGGGTTAATCTCACCGTTCCGGATTAATTGATAGATTAAATCAGCTAAAACAATGCTGTCTTTGCCGGCGGAAAAAGATAAATAAACCGGCACGCCGTTAGCGAACACATTTTTTATACGCTGCCGGGCAGCTGTCAATACATTTATGCTGGAGCTTATACGCTTTAAAGCCATATCCGCTCACCACACTTTGGACAAACCACAAACGGCCGGCTGCTTTCCGCCGATACGGGCGGCGGGCTTGACACATTCGGCACATTCTCCGCTAGCCGCGGCTCTGAAACGCCATCCGAAACATTCGGCCTATCGGTCAAAGTCTGCTCCTGCATTTGATAGCGCTCGTGCGTATTCCTAATTTCCGCCGTTTTGGCCTCGTCAATCACGCCATACTCACATAAAGCCTCGCTGGCGGCTTCCGCCTCCAAAGCCAAGGCCTGCAAAAGCTCCGCGTCAAAGCCGGGAATATCCACATCGCCGCCCAATTCTTTAATAAAAGCGTCCAGCGTATCAATATCATCACAGCCCAAATCATAAATGCGGTTATCGGCCAGCATTAACTTTTTTTTCTGCGCCTCGCTTAAACCGGCGGCCACATAACAATCCGCCTTAATATAATCAAGCGCCAACATTGCCTCATAAAGTCCGTTGCCAGCCAGAATAACCCCGGCCTCATCAATAACCAGCGGCCTTATTTGCCCAAACATTTTTAATGACCGCTGAAATTCTTGCAGCTGTTTGGCGTTGTGTACCCGCACGTTGCGCTCCGGCCGCTGCAAATCGGCTAAATTTTTCTGGATAATCTTCATGCCTGCACCTCCTTTAAAAAGGTACCGGCGCTTGCAATTTCGGCTGCCGCCGCCTCAACAACCGACTTGTCAATATCGTAAATTTCCTGCCAGCCGTTTTGTATACTTCCCGTCCATTGTCTGGCCGGCCAGGGATGAGTGCCGCATAAATAGCCATTTTTCCAGCCGTATATTG
Organism: uncultured Bacillota bacterium; assembly: GCA_948907985.1. Taxonomy (GTDB): domain Bacteria; phylum Bacillota; class Dehalobacteriia; order UBA4068; family UBA4997; genus Avidehalobacter. The sequence continues at coordinate 6,648 of CAQWMM010000026.1, read as the reverse complement.
GCGGCAATGCCAACTGATGATAATGAATATAGGCCAATATCTGCTCGTGGCTCCAATCCGCCAGCGGACTATATCGGCTAACGCCTTTACTGTCAGTATAAATATTAGCGCCGCGTCCCACAAAATTACCGTCCGCGCGCCGGCGGCCCAACAGCAGCACGTCCAAATTGTTCTGCTTAAAATAGCTGCACTGCGCCTTATGCTGCACCATGGCAAACCAACGCCCGGCCACTGCCGAGTTTTGCGGAAACAACATCTCCGTATGCTTAGCCAGCCAATCTAAATTTTGCCCGGTATTGATAACCGAACAGCCAACCGGCTTGTTGGCCAAAAGCCACTTTTCAAAGGCTGGATATTCCAAATCACAAACGGCCAGCATACAATCAGTAATCCCTGCCTGCTCGCAAATATGCCCCAACACCAGACTATCCTTGCCGCCGCTCCAGGCATAGGCCGCCTTTTGGCCGGCTGTTTTGCATTGTATATCTGCAATAACCAAATCAACAGCAGCTGCAAGCTCTTGCCGGGAAACCAGCCGCTCAATTTGCGCCACGGCAGCCAGCCAATCATTGTTAGAAATATTTTTTTTGCGTCCTAACATTATGCCTGCGCCTCCTTTCGGCCCGAGGCTATCAGGCTTATCAGGCCCGAAAGCAGCAAGACACACAGACTGCCGCCGGTTTGCAGCAGCACATTACCGCCAAGCATACCCGATACAAACAGCGGTATACCAACCAGCATAGCAGCTGCAATCCCCACAAATACCGCGCCGGCTTTAAGCGGCCGGCCTAAAAGCGTCAGCACTGTTGGCAACATTGTTGTGGCTCGCAGCGCGCCGTATAACAAAAATAAATCTGTAACACCCAAACCGGGAATGTTGGCAATGGCAATCGCCGTTATCAGCAAAAGCAGCATCACACCTTTGGCGGTGCGCAGGTTAAGGTTGAAATCGCTGGTTAAAGAGGCCGCCGCACATAAATTACTATCCACTGTGGAGAGCAGGCCGGATATCACCATAAACAAAAATGGCAGCATTGCCCAACCTGGCAGCAAGCCGCTTATAAGTTCAAAATTTACTAACCCCCTATCTTGGGCAGCATAACCGTAACCGGCCGCCATAAAGCCCAGCAAACCCATAGACAGCGGCACCAGCACAAATAATATGCTGCCCAGCTTAAAAGCACGCCCCAGTTTATCTGCCCGAATTGCAAAAGCCCGCTGCCAGAAACACTGGTCGCCAAAAGGAGCCGCCAGCAGGCCAATAGCGCTGGGTAAACCAAAAGCCAGAAAAAGCTGCAATCCATTAGCGTCCCACAAGGCTGAATATTCCCCAGAGAAACCAGCCAGACCATTCAGTAAATTTGCCAAACCGCCGGTTTTTTGCCAGGCCAGCGGCACAAATAAAACCGCAAAGGCCAGCATAAACAGCATTTGCAGACTATCCGTCAGCACAGAGGCTTTAATGCCGGAATACTGCGCATAAGCAAAAGCAATTAAAGCCAAAACCAAAGTTAAACTCCAAAAGGGCCAGCCGGTAATCACCGCTAAAATTTTAGCGCCAGCCAATAGCTGCACCGCCGTTGAAAGCACCGCCAGAGCCGTTAAAGTCAGCAAATAAATACTATGCACCGCCCTGGAATGATACTTTTGCGCCATATAGGCGGATAAAGTGATACCCCGCGGCGTCTGCTCGCGGATCCTCCTGGCAAAAGGAATAAAAAGCAGTAAACATAAAACATTTGGTGCCAAAAACCAAAATAAGCCCGGCCAACCGTTAACATACGCCTTTTCAGCCGATGTGAACAGCGCCGGCGCCCAAATCCAGGTTGCGGCAATGCTCATCGCTCCCTGCAACGTGCCTATCCGGCGATCCGCAACGTGAAAAGTTTCTGCCGTCAACGTCCGAGCAGAAAACAATTTAGTCGCCGATAACATAAGCAGAGTATAAAAAGCAAGTATAATTAAACCATACATAAAAACATCTCCTTTAATTTTTAAGTAGCTCCGCCGCTAAATGTTGGCGTACATATCAGCGCAAAGCCTGACCGAAACGCAAAGGAGAAACGCTCGGCCTAAAACCTCCTTTCCAAAATAATAGCGGCCCCTGTTTTGCAGGAACCGCTTGGCTTGATTAGAATTTTACAATTATATTATATCACAAACACAGGCGGAGCAGCAAGCAGCACGGCGACGCACGCGCCGCAACTTTTCATTTTCCTTTCAGATAACGATAGCAAACCGTTTTAACGCCAGAGGCCGTATTCCTGCGGCCAATAATTTCCGCCACCTCCGACCAGGTCAGGCAATGCAAAAAGCGCAGGCGGAAAATCAGGCGCGTTTGCTCATCGGCTATGCCGTCTATGTAGGCCGCTGCTTTTGTCCGCTCCTGCTCCGCAGCCTGTTTAAGTTCCTCAATCAGCCGCTGCATATCCGTAATTTCGGCTGCCAAATCACCAAGCTTATCCCTAACCCCCGACGTACCGGGCATACCGGAAAGCTTTTGCGCGCCGGGGCAGGCGGCGCTTTGCAGGCCGGCCAATATTTCCTCCGCCCGGCTTATACGCTGCAATAAATTATAATATTTGGATAACTCCTGCAAGGTTATTTTAACCGCCTCCCCAGCAAATTTTTGTCTTAGCTTAATTCCGCTACCAACTGCCGCAAAGCATACCTGGCGTTATCGGTCAGCTGCCGCTGCCAGCAGACGTTACAGGGCGACCACTTAAACCCCCGATGTTTCAATTTATCCCGCACCTCCGGCTCCGGTTTGTCATCAAAAAACAGCTGCAAGCGCATTTCCTCAACGTTCTCTTTAACGGAAAAACCAAGTCCGCTTATCTCAATCTCTGAACTTTCCCGGCTTTTTTCCTGTTTAAGCTTTTCCAGGCGGCCTTTTATGCGCTTAATATTAGCGTTATTATTAGAAAGTTCATAAGCTGGAAATGGTATGCCGACATACCAGCCCCTCGCCCAGTCAGCTTCAATTCGCCAACGCATTTCATCCGTAAGCTCCGGGCAACCCTCCAGCGTTTTATGTTTGCGAAAATAAGCGTTGACAGCTTTCATAAACTCTTGCCGCACCTCAAGGCTGGATATTTTTTCTTCCAGCAGCATGAGCGCGTCCTCATCATCAGAGCGAATAACCTCTTTGCCATACAAAATACTCTCCAGCTTTTTTATATAGTCTTGAATTTCTGCAAACTCGGCGTGGTTGCGATCTGCGGCGGCGTTCTGCTTTTCCTTTTTTCTGACCGGAAAATTGCTGCCGCCGGCAATCAAAATGGAGGGACACATTGTGCCAATCCGGCTGTCCGCATTCAGATTGTCCGCCATACGCCGGGCATAAGCCGTGGCAATCTTCCAAGCCCTGGCCGCCTGTTTTGGCCGCTCTTTGGCAATGCGTTCTGCCAAATCATAGGCTTTATCAGCATAGCCCTTATATTCAGCGGTTTTGCTGCCCTCCGGATAATCACGCATTGACATCATATCGTGAGCCAGTTTTGCCAGGCTCTCATTAATCGGAAAATATTGTCTTTCACTCATCTTTACAGCTCCTTATTTATATCATCTTATACTTATATTATACACTAAAAAGTGTATCAAGTCAAGTATTTGTGTAAACATTTCCATTAAAATTAGAAATATTATTTTTACTATTGACATTTATTAGTGTATACTGTAACATATTAATCAGTAGGAGGTAATAATAATGGCTAATTTAACCACAACCGAAAAAATACGGCTTATCGTGCAAAGAAACAATCTGACACTGGGGCTGCTGGCCGAACGCACCGGCCAGACCAGACAAAACCTCTCCAACAAACTGGGGCGCGGCGACTTTAAAGAATCCGAACTGCGCAACATAGCCGAAGTTTTGGGCTGTGAATTAAAAATCAATTTTATTGACAAAGAAAGCGGCGAGGAAATTTAACAACCAGAGAGAACTACACGCGGATTCAAGCGTGTAGTTCCTTGTTTTTTTCGCCTAACCCAAATAATCGCCCAAACTGGTTTGCGGACTTATAATCTCCCGCATAACATAATCTTCACGCACATCATCATAAACCAGCGCAAACTCCCCACCCAGCGTGCCGCTGACCTCATCTTTAATTTGCAGTACCGAACTTACCTTATGGTCAAACCGCGGAATAATAACCTCTTCTTGGCCGTCCAGATTGTCAATCTGAATATCCGAAACAACACCCTTATCAAAGGATATTTTCAAACTGACTTTAACCTCGGCGGCCTCGCTGCCCTTATGCTGCATATTCGTCAACGTCTTTTGCAGCACATTGTCAAAATCGGCTTTCAGAACAGCAAAGGTGTTACTGTTCAATGTCAATTCCAATTCCTGTGGTATTTTCATAATCATTCCTCCAAACTTTCAATCTCAATTTCAAGCCGCGGCTGCCAGCTGTAAAACTTTTCCAAGCCCACCAGCACCAAATCCGCGTCATCTCTATATGCCAGCTTATTCAGCGCGTCTGCCACCACCTTGATTATGTTATCCGCGTCCGGCCTCTTAACCGGGCGAACCAACCCCTCCGCCATAGCGGCTTGCCTAATTTTGCTGGCTGATTTAGGTATGCTGTAATACGCCCGGATGCGCATTGCCAACGGCTCCTTATCCGCAAACCGCAGGCCGGAACACTGCCGCAGGTATTCGGCGCGGATAAGATTTTCATAAATCACCGTATCTTTAGGCGTGTAGGTTCGGACATTCTTTCGGCTGAACCTTGGCCGGGCTTTGCCTTGCGGCTCCCCCGGAACGGTGAAATTAATCTGCATTTTCGCCTACCATAACGTGCTCCAAACAATCATAACACTTTTTATAATGCCGCTCTTTTTCCAACCACTGGTTAAAAAGCGTGCATTTCGGCTGCTTACGTTCTACCGGTCCTTTATAACCATAATGCCTATCGCGAAACGCAAGAAATGGGCAAAGCGTATACTCGCCATTGTAATCATTAGCAGCCGTATAGACACATTCGCTTTCGTGCCCTTTATCAAAAGGAACTTCGTGTTTAACTAAAATCTCTTTTAAGGCCATCGTTCGCCTCCTTTAATCCTTACTAACTCCTGCAAATGCTCTAAAATCGAGTTTGCGACCTCTGGAGTAAGATCTTCTTCTGTTTCGTACATATCATAATAATCGTCAATCCAAGCATTACACCAGTCGATTAAATCCTGTAAACCAATCAGCATTTACATCAACCACCTAACCACACAGCCCAGCAAAAAGCTGATTCTGCAAAGCTGCCAAAAGTATTTCAACAAAAAGCGCGTAAGGTTATTCATTCATTAAAACCTCCTTTGGCGGTTCTGGCAGCTCCATCCAGTGAGTAACCTCATCATCTGCCCAAACCTCCCAGCCGTTTTTGCCGCTTTTGTTAGCCTTATAAAATGTTATTGCTACAAAACCATCGTCAAAATAAACCAAATAATCACCGTCAGCCACGGGCAACCTATCCTTAACGCTTATCCACTGCCGCTTGCGCAGTTCATCAGCTGCAATTTTGCCGGCTTCCCTACAAGCATTAACACTATCATTAAAAGTTGAATATTTTGACACTTCCATAAAGCCTGTTTCTGGATCTAAAATCCGGATTGCTTCTTCAATCGTCATTTTGCTTTACCTCCAATAATTGTAAGCTATCCCAACATAGCACATATTTATAATAGCCCACAATACAGATAGACTAAACAAACGGGATACTATCTTGTAAGGGCAACCATAAGTGTCAAGAAGTGCTGCAACGCTTACCAATAAAACTGGCGGTAATAGAAATTTATATTCTGTTGGCATTATTGCACCTCCAATAACTCTGGGTTGTCATAGATATTGCTAATAACTTCACAATACTTGCGACTTGCCCAATAGCCAATATCAGTTCTCAAACAAGAAAGGTTCCAGCGAACAAAAAAACTTGCTTCTTTTTTGTTCTTTTTGATATATTCTCCAAACTCAACAATACCATATCTTTGTCCAAGTTCTGAGTTTAGAAGCATAATATCGCCCTCAAAAATCTTTTGGCCTTTGCTATCATCCAAACCAGTGTACTGTCCAACAGTTTCAGGGTCAACCTCCACAACGTCAATATCGTGGTCATCATCAGCAAATAAGTAGCCGATGTATTTTTTATTCGGAGCAAACTCTGGAGCTATAAGATACCCATAAGCCCACTTGCCATTATCAAGCCGCTTGCCTCTGAATAATATCTCACGCATTTTTCAATGCCTCCTCCCTGCTGATACGCTCAAACTCTATAACCCACACCCATGGGTTAACGTCCCAGCCATATTTAGCAAGGTCAGCTTTTTTGATTGTACTGTCCCATACATCTGCAAACAATTCCGTTGCTGCATAAAATCCACATATTGTATTAACACCCTCTGCTTCTAAATCACCAAGATTCATAGGACGCGACAGATCAACCCTAACCCCAGTAACACGCAGGAAAATCCTTGCTGCCTCTTTAGGCATATGGATTGAGGGGTGCCATTTATAACCATAATCTTTTCTGACTCTTTCATCCTCCGAACCAGTGGTTGCTTTATAAGCATACTTTTGACCGTCTATAATATGTTCAGGTACGAACTTGCACCATGTTTCCCTAACATACAGCACATCGCCACAATGACAAGGCG
>CAQWMM010000025.1 GCA_948907985.1 uncultured Bacillota bacterium | reverse complement strand
CGTGGGGATTGCCCATGGAAACGGCGCAGAATTTAAATTCCCGGCTCATGCTGCTGACGATAATTTCCACCGGCTGGTCAATTATGGCCGGGCAGCCTGGCGCGGGTTGGCACAGACAAGGAATCTCGGCCGGGGCCCGCCGCGGCTGGCCCATATTCACCTGCACCTGACAGCCATCCTGACTGATACTGGGCCGAATCAGGCCGGCCAGAGTTTCCACCGTACATTCCTTTCGGCTGATGATACCTTGATTGTAGGCAAAAAGCGCGGCACAGCGTATGCCGTTGCCGCACATTTCCGCCTCGGAGCCGTCCGGCTGAAAAAGCCGCATCTGAAAATCGGCCTGACGGCTGGGGTAGAGCGCTAAAATACCATCTGCGCCGATACCAAAACGCCGGTCGCACAGTTGTTCGGCCAGGCGGCCCATAATTGCCGCATCGGTGGGCAGCTTTTGGGTAAAGGCGTTGAGCAGGATAAAATCGTTGCCGCAACCCTGCATTTTGCTGAATTGCAGTTTTATATTATTAAATGAAGTATTTGTCATCTTAATTATTGCCTCCTGTATTGATATATGCGTTAAGATGAATCTTTATGTGCGAGTCTTAATCGGCAGGGTTGTTCGCCGGGTTCTGAACAGACTTGGCCTGCTGATAGGCGACGGAGATCACCTCGTCCAGATCTACCCCAAGCCCTTTGCAGATCGTGAGCAGGGTTAGAATACCGGTGTTGGCGTTGCCGCCGTGCAGTACGTTGTTAAGGGTGCTGAGCGGCATATCGGCCCTTTGCGCCAGATGACCGGACGTCAGCCCCTGGCGGCTGCAATGGCGCAGCAGCTCCCGGCTGATGGCCCGACGGAAATTGACGTCAAAATCAACGTCCGGTTCGCTGGCCAGCAAGTCGTCAAAGAGAAAGCCCATGTTGGCGTCTTTAGCTTTGGTATCTTTGGTGATAATAAAATCGGGCTGCCGGCTGCCGGGTTTGTTGGCGGCAGTTTTGCGGCTGGCGTCCTTTCTTGTTTCTTTCATAGTACTATGACCTCCTTTTATTAAATGGGGCCGGCTGGCCTTGTCAGGGGGTAAACCTCAAAAAAGGCAGCGCGGGTATCTTCATCATAAACGCCGTTAATAATTAGTTCCTGCTGCCAATCCACTGCGGTGTTGATTTGGGAGAGAGTTTCCAGGTTGAATATTTCGGCGGCCTGTTCGGCGGTGAAAATACAGGTGGGATAAGTGTAGCCCGCCACGTTAATCTCTACAATTTCCAGATTGCGTACCAAAACAAAAAGCGCGGCGGTGTTATACATAATAATCTGCTCGGTGTTGTCCGCCGTCCAAAACTCATCATAGCTTTGCTGGGTGCGTCCTGATTGTTCGGTGAGATCATAGGTTATGGTCAGTTTGTTAAGCGTGATATCAAAACTGCTTAAAAACAGGCCGGCGGGCAGAGAATCTTTAAGCAGCGCCTTGATTTTGGCGGATTCTCCCAGATTGATGCCCTTTTGATCTAAAAGTTCGCTGATATTGCTGGTGTTAACCATTCTCTGGTAGATATAAAGATTTTCAATTTCTTTTTGCTGGTTGGTTAAAATGGTTGGCCCCACCAGAATTGCCCCGAATATGAAAATCAGCAGGATACAGAACAACAGAACAATTTCCTGCCGCAGGCGTCGGGGCGGCCGGCTGGGGATGGTCTTGGCGCGCCGGATTCGCAGGGCAAAGGCGCGTTTTTTCTGGGGCATGCTTTTATCTCCTATATGGCTGTATGAAAACGTTGACACTGGCAAAATCTCTCAATCAAAAATATTCATAAAAATAAGCATTGTTTATTATATTGTAGCACTCCTGGGCCGGTTTCGTCAAGGGTTTTAGCATGGCAAAGGGCAAAACCTGCCAGCCGGCAAGGGTTTGCGGCAGGGGCGAGCAGCAGGCCGGGTTGTCCGGCATAATCAATACGGCCTCTGGGGTATCCTCGCGATAGTCGGCGGCCAGGGCGTGGAGCAGCCAGCGCGCCGCCCGGGTTTGCTTAAAGGCCAGTTCGCGCAGGAAAAGCCCCGCTTTAGTGGCGGTATAGAGCGCATAGGCCAGCGGCTCATTCTGCCTGCTTTGGGCCAGCAGCACTTGGCCGCCGTCCTGCCGGTGGTCAGTCAGCAAAAGTTGAAAATCGGCCGGGCGACGCAACGCAAAAGGCCGCGCCGGGCCGCGTTGACACCAGGCCTGATAAATTTCGGCCGCTTTGGCCGCCGCCAGCGCGGGCTGCAAATAATGCAGCAGCTGAAAATCTTGCCCGGCGGTTGTTATAGGGGCCAGAAAGTGATCGGCAAAACTTAGGTTATAGCGCCGGATATAGCAGAAAAAACGATAGCCCAACGGCTGATAAAAAGCGGGATCAAAGGGCTTTAGCACACAGAAAGGATAGCCCCGGTTGGCTAATTCCTGCTCGGCGGCGGCCAGAAGGCGGCGGCAGAACCCCTGGCGCTGCCAGTCTTTGGCGGTGGCCACGCCTTGAATATAGGGTATGGCAAACGGCGCGCCCGCCGCCGGTTGAATAGTAACCGGAGGAGCGAAACACATTGCCGCCAGTTGGCCGGCGGCCTCCACCAGCCAGCAGTTTTTCGGCTGAAAGCGGTTTTGAAAATACCACGGGATGAAAGGACCGCCGCGATCCTCCGGAAAGCTGGCCGCCCAAAGTTCCTGCAAAGCTGGCAGGTCGGCGGGCCGGGGGTGGCGGATTGCGAGGTTGTTTTCAGGCATGATTGGCCACCTCCCGGTTTTTCTGCCAGCCGCTGGGCCAAAGTACATACTTCATTTCCAGATGAACGGGCAGATAGGCCATTTTGGTGCGGCGCAGATTAGCCAGCCCCAAATCCTCCGCCCGGTTAACAAATTCAAAATCCTGCCAGTACTCCGCCAGAAACATTTGGTTAATTGCCGAATACAGCCCTTTAATATTACTGTTGGCCTTTTCAATCAGCACCGCTACCGTGTTATTGTTCAAAATCTCGGCGATGGCAAAGGCCTGAATATGGCCATGCAAAAAGATACAGGCCCCGTAAATATCCAGCTCCTGCCAGTGGTCGAATATTTGCTGAATGGCATGGCTTTCCTGAAGCAGCGTAGGAAAGCTGGTGCTGTTGTTCTGACGGCTGGCGCACCAGAAGTCCAGCGCGGTGCGGCAGTCGGGCAGCAGGGCGGGCGTCAGCGGCTTAAATTGATATTCCGGGTAACTGCGTTTAAAATGATTGAGCATATTTTTTTGCGCGTGATATTTTTTGCCGTTTAAATTGACGAGGTCGGCAATGCGGTAAATATAGTTGGCGGCGTTGCGGTCGCTGTGGCTTTGCAGCTGGCCGGCCATATGCCGCATAATCAAATTATACCAGGGCTGGGTAACCTCGCGGAAGACCAGCGGCAGGCTGCTCTCTCCGGCATAGGCGGCCAGGGCGGCCAGCGGCCGCTGATAGCCTTTGGCCGGCCCCAGCGGCGGGAAGAAAGCCGTCCGTCCCTGATAGGTGGTGCGCAGCAGCAGCCAGTTTTCAAACTGCGCCCAATGATAGGCATGGGGCTGCTGCCAGGGGAAAAGCGTGTTGAAAGAATGTTCCACGATGGTTGGGCGGATCTGGGCCAGCAAAGCGTTGATAGCCGGCTTGTCCGCCAGTGTTATTGGTTGAAAATCAATATTCGGCAAAATTATCCCTCGTTTTTATTAAAAATTTCTTCAATATGCAGCCGGTTAACGGTCATTGGGCCAAACAGGCCGTTATAGATTGCCTGATAGTCGGCAAAAACCGGCGGCTGGCGGCTGGCCTCGGCCCCGGGCGACCAGAGCAGCAGATAATCGCTGATGTAAAGACGCACCGCTACGCCAGTATTTTGCAGGCCGCATTTTTGATAAAAACGCAGGCGGCGCTGGCAGTCTGCCAGATTGGTGTACGGCGCGCCGGGGCGTTCACTTTCCAGCAGCAGGCGTTTATCGGGATAGCGCTGCAAAAGCAGCGGCATAATCTGGCCGCCCAACCCCAGACTGCGCATTTTTGGTTCCACCGCCAGATAATCCAGCAGCACAATGTCCTGCCAAAACAGGCAGATCGCCAGACCGCAGAAGTTGACGGCTTTTTGTCCCCGGCCCCGGCTGACGGCTAAAAGTTCGGCGTTCCCTGCGGCGGAAACCCGCTCCAGCAGCGCCCAGGGCTTGCGTTCATACCAGGGAAAGGCCTGCTTATAAAGCCGTTTAAGCTGTCGTTTATATTGTGGCCGGGCGTTTTGTAAATTAATCAGTTGCAGCATATTTTCCTCGTCTTTCTTTCAAATTAAGGCTTTTGTTTAAATAAGCTTTTCAGTCTGGCAGCGGATATTCGCCCTCCCGGACGATTTTCTGCCAAACTCGGGGGGCCATGGTTCCCTCGGTATTGATGCCCAGCAGAACCGAATTGGCGTTAATGCCCAGTTTTTGGCGGGCGGCGGCCAGCTGGGGCTGGCCAAGCAGCAAATCCATAATGCCCAGCGCGACAGCGCCGGACTCGCCGGCGATAAAGCCGGCCTGGTCGGCCAGACGCATCCCATGGGCGGCCACAAAATCCGGGCAGGCCATAAAGCAGTCGGCCTGCTGTTGCAGCAGGGGCATAATTAAAGAACAGGGCGTGCCGCAGTTTAAGCCGGCCATGATGGTGTTCTGGGCGCCGTCAATGGCGGCCGCCGGGTTGCCGGTTTGCGCGGCCAGATAGCAGCAGGCCACATTGCGCGGCTCCAGAATGATAAATTGCGGGCGGCTGGGCAGCGCCTGCGCCAGAAAGGCCAACATTCCCCCGGCCATGGAGCCGACCCCGGCCTGTAAAAAGATGTGGGTGGGGGTGGGCAGCCTTTGGCCGGCCAGCTGATCCATAATTTCTGCCGCGATGGTGGAATAGCCCTGAATAATCAGTCGGGGGGTTGCTTCATAGCCCGGCCAGGCGGTGTCCTGCACCAGCAGCCAGCCCTTTTGGGCAGCCTGGGCCGTGGCCAGCGCCACCGTTTCGTCATAGGATAGGCCGGTTTCCTGCACATCGGCGTTCAGATCGGCAATGGCCTGCACGCGTTCCGGCTCTGCTCCGGCAGGCATAAAAATTTTGGCGGGCAGCCCCAGCAGCCGCGCCGCCCAGGTCACGCCCCGGCCATGGTTGCCGTCGGTGGCGGTGCAAAGGGTAATTCCCGCGTCTTGCAGGCGCTTTTGGTTGGCGGGCTGCAAAAAGTCGGCAAAACTGACTTCATCGCGCGGCAGACCCAGGCGTTCGGCCAACAGACAGGCGATCGCCCAGCTGCTGCCTAGCGCCTTAAAGGCGTTCAGCCCAAAGCGTTCCGCCTCGTTTTTCAGCAGAACGCCCTGCACGTCGCCCCGGCCCGCCAGCCCGTCCAGGGATAAAAGGGGGGTGGGCCGGTATTGGGGCAGGCGGCGGTGAAAACTCTGCACCGGCGCGGTTTGTTCCGGTTGCAGCCATTCCGGGAAAGTCTGCGGGCCGTTTGGCGGAGCGACAATGCGCTGCTGTTCCCGTTGAAAACGGCGGCGTTCGTTAAAAAGTATTTTGATTTGATATAATTCCATTTCCTGCATGATAAGCCTCCTGTGGCTAAGCGTATTATGACGAATCTATAAATTAGGATAATATATAATTATATCATAAGTGTTAACTATAAGGCTAGACAAATCTTGAGAATTTGTGCTATAATTATAAAAAAAATAAGATCTGGGAGTAAGCGATAATGTCAATACTTGCCTTAAATAAATTATCCCTGGCCTATTTGGAGCGTCCGGTGTTGGAGGATTGTTCGCTGGCGCTGGAGCGGGGGAGTAAATGCGGCCTGGTGGGGGCCAACGGCGCGGGCAAAACCAGCCTTTTCCGGTTGCTGGCCGGTCAGCTGGAGCCTGGCGGCGGCGAAATTATTACGCCCAAGGGCCTGAAAATTGGGATTATGGAGCAGGAGCTTAAACACCACGAACGCAGCATTTGGCAGGAGTTGTTATCGCTGTTTGCGCCCCTGCGCGAGTTGGAGCGGCAGCTGGATTTGGTTAACCGCCAGCTGGAGGCCGGTCTGGCGGAGCAGGGGCCGCTTTTGCAGCAGCAGTTTGCGCTGAACGAGGCTTATATGGAGCAGGGCGGGCTAACCTATCAAAGCCGGGCCAGGGGGGCGCTGCTGGGCCTGGGCTTTGGCGAGGCCGATTTTGCGCGCCCGCTTTATGAACTCTCCGGCGGGCAGCGTTCCAAGCTGGCGCTGGCCAAATTGTTGCTTTCCGACGCGGATTTGCTGCTGCTGGACGAGCCGACCAATCATCTGGACGTTGATTCTCTGGAGTGGCTGGAGGATTTTCTGCGCAATCTTAACAAGACTTATATTGTCATTTCCCATGACCGTTATTTTCTGGATAAAACTACCGACCAGACGATTTATCTCTTTAATCATCATCTGAAGCTTTATAAGGGCAATTTTTCGGCCTTTAAGCGGCAGAGCCAGGCCGAGAGAGAAACGGCCCTGCGGCATAATACCAATTTGAACCGGGAGATTGAACGTCTGCAAGGGGTAATCCAGCAGCAAAAGCAGTGGAACCGGGAAAAAACGCTGGTGATGGCGCACAGCAAGGAAAAAGCCCTGGCCAAGCTGGAACAGCAGCTTGTGGCGGTGGAGCGGCCGCCGGCCGAACTGAGTTTTCGCTTTAAGGCGGCCCCGGCCTCCGGCCAGGATTTGCTGCGGGCGGAGGGGTTGCGGCTGGCCTTTGGTGATAAACAGATTTTGCAGGGGCTGGATTTTGCCCTGCATAAGGGGGAGCGGGTTTTTCTGCTTGGCCCCAACGGCGTGGGCAAAACTACGCTGTTCCGGGTGCTGCTGGGGCAGCTGACCCCGGTGGCCGGCGCGGTTTGGCAGGGTATGGGCCTGAAGATTGGCTATTACGATCAGGTACAAAAGCTGGACGACAGCGACGAGCCGATTTTGGTTTATTTGCGCAACCATTATCCGCGCCTGACGGAAACCGAACTTAGAAGCGCGCTGGCGGCTTTTCTGTTCTTTGCGGATGATCTGGAAAAGCCCTGCAACGTGCTTTCCGGCGGGGAAAAGGCCCGGCTGGGTTTGCTGAAGATTTTGCTGGCGCGTCCCAATCTGCTGTTGTTGGACGAACCGACCAACCATTTGGATATTGCCGGGCGCGAGGCCCTGGAACAGGCGCTGCAAAATTATGACGGGGCTGTTTTGGCAATCTCGCACGACCGCTATTTTATCAACGCGCTGGCGGAGCGGGTGGCGGTGCTGGAGGGGGGCCGTCTGACGGAGTATTGCGGCGGCTGGGAATATTATCTGGAAAAGCGGGCGCAAATGACGGCGCAGCCGGAAGAAACCGCCAAAAACGCCGCCACGCTCAGTCAGGGGCGGCAGGATTATCAAGCCCGCAAGGAGCAGGCCGCCTCTTTGCGCAAAAAACAGAACCGCCTGCAACGTCTGGAGCAGCTTATTGGCGAGTGCGAGGCGGAAAAAGCGGCCCTGGAGCAAAAGCTGGCCGCGCCCGAGTTGGCCAGCGACTATCAGCAGGTGGCGGATCTGCACAGCCGTTTGCAGGAAACCGAGCAGCGGCTGGACGAGGCTATGCGCGAATGGGAGGAACTGGCGCTGGAGTTGGAAGAATAAAAAAAAACTATGGAATAATTTGCCGGATTATGTTATAATCTATATGTTACCATCTCTATTCCGGTAACGGGAGGAGGTGTTTAGCATGACTGTTTTAGTTTCTTTAATTGTTGCCATTGCGGGTAATGTAATTTCCTATTATATTATCAAACGGTTGGATGGCAACAAAAAATGGTAACCAGCCAGAACAACGTCGAATATTAGTTTTGGGTACTTAAACAACAAGCCCCTTGGAATGCAGTCCAAGGGGCTTGTTGCTGTTTAGCATGACTTAGTTTTTCTTTAATTGTACTTATATTATAGCACCAAATCAGGCCAATGTCAAGATTTTTAATCCTTATGCTGATTAAAGATTTTGGGGAATTTATACATGCGGCTGACCGCATTTTTGGCGGTTTTCAGCTGGCGGGACAGTTTTAGCCGCATACCCTGGTGCGGCGAGAGCTTTTGGGTTTCGATAGCCTCGTCGTAAACGGCCAGCAGATTTTTAGCCAGCGTTTCATAGCCCTGGCTGGCCACCGACTGACGGGTGGAGGCGCTTAAAGCGGCTTTGTCCGCCGGCGGCAGGGCCTGCCAGAGAGCCAGCTTTTGTTTAAGTTCGGCCGCGTCGCGGAAAACAAAACCGTTGACGCCCTCTTTAATCTGGTCGGCATTGATAGGATCGTATTTTTGCAGCACCGGTAGGCCGCAGGCCATACCCTCCAGCATGGAGATAGAATTGGTATCGGAAAGCGAGGCGGTGGCATACAGGCTGCCCAGCGCCAGATAGGGCGGAATATCGTCATGCTCCACCTTGCCGGGCAAAATTATACGGTCGGTGGCGTTAAGTTCCTTTGTTAGCTGTTGCAAATCCTCACGCACCGGCCCCTCGCCCACGATTAACAGCTTAAGTTTATCTTCCGGGCGCACTGCCTCCGCCCAGCATTTAATCAGTTCGTCGGCGCTCTTTTCTTTGCCCAGCCGGCCAACGAACAGCACATAATGACAATCTGACGGCAGGTTGAGCTGCTCGCGGACGGCCTGAACCTTTCCGGCGTCGATAGCGGCGGGATCAAATTTATCCAGCTCCACCGGATTGGGGATGATGTGAACATGGCGTTTCAGGCCCAGAGCGTCCACATAATCCTGGCATTTCTGCGAGGGGCCGGTGATTGCGTCGGCCGCCTTGATATAGCGGGCAAAAAATTTGTGGGATAAACTGCGGGCCGCCGGAATAAAGGGCTGGGGCGCAATATAATAAACGTAATCGTCATACATGGTGTGCAGGGTGTAGACCAGCGGCAGATTGTGCGCCAGCGCCCAGTGCATACCGAACATACCGATACCGAACTCGGTGTGCAGATGAATAATATCCGGCGCAAATTCACTCAAATATTTGGCCCGCTGTTTGCTCCAGGGGGTGGAAAGCGTGTAGCCGTAGAATTTTTCTGAAACATAGCCGGGGCAGTAGAGCACGCCGTCTTTTAACAGGTGGCCGCCAAAACGGTTGTCGCCGCAGACCACCAACACTTCATGCCCCAGACTCTCCAGCCCAACCCGCAGCGCGTGGACGTGGGTTACCACGCCGCTGACGTTGGGCAGGTAGGTTTCCGCAAACAGTGCAATCCGCATTAGGCTTGCCCTGCGCAGCCCAGAACCTCGCGCATTTTATGGGCCACAACCTCTTTGATGGCGGCGCGGGCCGGGGTTAAATACTGGCGGGGATCAAAATGATCCGGGTGCTCGGCCAGATGCTCGCGGATGGCGGCGGTCATCGCCAGGCGCAGATCCGAATCAATATTGATTTTGCAGACGGCCATACCGGCGGCCTTGCGCAGCATATCTTCCGGCACGCCGATAGCGTCGGGCATCGCGCCGCCAAACTGGTTAACCTTGGCTACATATTCCTGCATAACGGAAGACGCGCCGTGCAATACGATGGGGAACCCGGGCAGGCGGCGTTCCACCTCGGCCAGAATATCAAAGCGCAGCTGGGGTTTGGTTCCGGGCTTGAATTTATAAGCGCCGTGGCTGGTGCCGATGGCGATAGCCAGCGAATCTACGCCGGTGCGGCTGACAAATTCTTCCACCTGCGCCGGATCGGTATAGGAACTGTCTTCGGCGCTGACGTTTACGTCGTCTTCCACGCCGGCCAGGCGGCCCAGCTCGCCCTCAACCGTAACGCCGAACTGATGGGCGTAATCTACCACCTGTTTGGTCAGGGAGATGTTTTCTTCAAAGCTATGTTTGGAGCCGTCGATCATCACCGAGGAAAAACCGCCGTCAATACAGGCCTTGCAGATAGCGAAATCGTCGCCGTGGTCCAGATGCAGGGCCAGATCCAGGCCGCAGTCTTCCATGGCGGCTTCCACCAGTTTAACCAGATAGGCGTGCCGGGCATATTTGCGCGCCCCGGCGCTGACCTGCAAAATCAGCGGCGATTTGGTTTCCTGCGCGGCCTCGCAGATTCCCTGAATAATTTCCATATTGTTAACGTTGAAAGCGCCGACTGCATAGCCGCCGGCGTAGGCTTTTTTGAACATATCGGTTGTGTTGATTAATGCCATAATCTGTTTCCTCCCTAGTTTGCGCCATAGTTAAGCTATTCTAATATTTTATTCTGCATTTAGCAAATTTATCCTGCCTTATCCGGCCAAAATGGCTTGTAAAATTTGTTGAATAATGTTAGAATATAAACTGACGGTATTTTGTATATCGTCGGGATAGTGTTATATTTTGTAAAAAGGGAGAGGATTATTAATGAGCAGACAAACAGGTAAAAAAAGAAAACTGAAAAAGGGGCCGGCGCTGCTGCTGGTTCTGATGTTGCTGCTGGCGGCGGCCGGCGCGGCGGCCTCATATTTGCTGCCGGGCACCATGCGCCTGGCCGAGCCGGTTACTGTGGTGATTGACGAGGGCATGGGCAGCAGCGCCATGGCCCGGCGGCTGGCGGACAGCGGCGTGGTTAAAAACGCCACCTCCTTTATCCTGTATGTGCGCGGCGAGCAGGCCGAAAACGCCTTGCGTCCCGGTACCTATGTTTTTTCCGGAGAGGTCAGTTATGCCCAGATTCTGGCGGAACTGAAACGCGGTCACAGTGAGGCGAACACCGTTAACGTAACCATACCGGAGGGTAAAACAGTGCCGCAGATTGCCGATATTTGGGAGCAGGCCGGGCTTTGCACCGCCGAGGATTTTCTGCGCTGCTGCGCCGAGATAGATATTCCCTATGCTTACATACCGGACGGCGAAGATTATAACCGGCTGGAGGGCTTTTTGTATCCGGAGACCTATAATGTGCTGGTAACTTGGCAGGCGCAGGATCTGGTGCTGATGCAGCTGGGGCAGTTTGATAAAATCTGGAACAGCGAGCGGCAGAAAAAGGCCGACAAACTGGGCTATACCGCCAAGGAGATTGTAACAGCCGCCTCGCTGATTGAGCGCGAAGCGCGCCTGGCCGACGAGCGGCCGTTGATTGCCAGCGTGATTTATAACCGGCTGGCGATTGGTCAAAAGCTGCAAATTGACGCCACGGTGCAGTATGCCCTGGGCGAGCAGAAAGAGCGGCTGCTTTATAAGGATTTGGAGATTGAAAGCCCCTACAATACATATTTGTACGCCGGCCTGCCGGTGGGGCCGATTTGTTCGCCCGGGCTTTCCTGTATCGATGCGGCGCTGGAGCCGGCGGAAACCGATTATTACTATTACCGCACTAAAGAGGACGGCAGCGGCGGGCATAATTTTGCCAAAACCTATGAGGAGCATTTAGCTAATGGAAAATAAGCAATTTGAGCGGTGCAAACCGGAACTGCTCTCCCCGGCGGGGGATCTGGAAAAACTGCAAATAGCGGTTTGGTACGGCGCGGACGCGGTGTATCTGGGCGCGCCGGATTTCAGCCTGCGGGCCCAGGCGGGCAGTTTTGCCGGGGATGAACTGGCGGCGGCGGTGGCTTTGGCGCACGCCGCCGGGGTTAAGGTGTATCTGGCGGTGAATATTTACGCGCATGAGCGGCACCTGGCAAATTTGCGCGGTCTGCTGGCGGAGGCCGCCGCCTGTGGGGTGGACGCGTTTATTATCGCCGATCCCGGCGTGTTTAAGCTGGCTGGCGAACTGGCACCCGGGGTAGCCCGGCATATCAGCACGCAGGCGGCCAGCAGCAACAGCGAGTGCGTTCGCTTCTGGCAGGAGCAGGGGGCCAGCCGGGTGGTGCTGGCCCGAGAAGTCAGCCTGGCGGAGTGCGGCCAGATTGCCCGGTCAGTGCCGGTTGAGCTGGAAATTTTTGTGCATGGCGCGGTCTGCATGGCTTATTCCGGCCGCTGCCTGCTTTCCAGCTTTTTATGCGGCCGCAGCGCCAATCTGGGGGATTGCGCCCAGCCCTGCCGCTGGCAGTACCGGCTGGAGGAGGCCAAGCGCCCCGGCCAGTATATGCCGGTTGAAGAAGATCGCTGGGGTTCTTATATATTTAATAGTAAGGATTTGCGGCTGCTGGAGTTGCTGCCGGAGATTTTGCTGTCTGGCGCGGCCAGCCTGAAGATTGAGGGGCGCATGAAGAGCGCCTATTATGTGGCTAACGTAACGCGGGTTTACCGCCAGGCGCTGGACGTTTGTTGGGAGTTGTGGCGCGGGTTGGATTTCGCGCCGGATCTGGCCGCTCTGCGCGCCCGCTGGGAGCCGCTTTTGGCCGCCGCCGAGTGGGGCGCGGAACTGGATAAGTTAAGCCAGCGCCAGTATTTCACCGGCTTTGCGCTGGCCGAGGGGCTGGCGGCTGCTCCCGGCGCGCCGGATACGGCGGCTTACGTTTATGATAACAGTTACAGCCAGCGGGCTTATGATTTCGCGGGCGTGGTTTTGGGCTATGACGCGGCAAAACAGCGCTTGCATATTGAGCAGCGTAATCATCTGGCGCTGGGCGACGAGGTGGAAATTATTCAGCCACAGGGCGAGGTTAAGCGGCTGAGGCTGACCGCTATCTGGAGCGAGGACGGGGCGGAGCTGGCCGCTCTGCCGCATGCCAAGCAGCACGCCTGGCTGGCTTGTCCGTTCGCTTTGCCGCCGGGCAGTATTCTGCGCCGGGCGGTGCGCACGGCGGTTAAGGAGGCGGCGGATGAGCAGTGAAAACGAACGCCGGCTGCCTGCGGAAATGCTGGCGCGGCACGCCGGGGAGTTGGTTTATGTGCGGCTGGAGCCGGCGCGGATTGACTGGTTTAACAAAATTATTGAGGGTTATGACAATTTGGCGATGGTCAGTACTATTGAACGCGAATCTGACCAAAATTCCGGTCTGCTGGCCTGCTGGGCGACGGCGGATACCCGGCCGCTGCTGTTAAAATTATTGTCGAAACTGCATATCGAAGTTGTACAAGCACATATTTGAGCAGGCAGAATAGGCTATATTATGAATACTCCATAGAGAGAAAAAGGAGGTCCATATTATGGCCAGAAGATTATGTACTTGTAGTGATGTTCCGTTTTACCACGATTGTGAGTGCTCCAGCGGGGCGCTTGGCGTGGAAGATATTTTTGAAGAGGTTATGCTGCGCGCCCGCGAGGCCGAACTATTCTATTGCTGTATGGTGAACACCGCCCAGTGTGAGGTGGATAAAGAGATGTTCCGCCAGTTCAGTATGGATCAGCGCCGCCATTATGCGCTGTTGCAGCAAATCCTGCGCGAGCTGACCTGCCAGTGCTACTGCATCGGCGAGGTTTGCATTGAAGAGCCGACTGGTTTCTGCAAGGGCCTGAAAGTGGCTATCTACAACGAAATGCAGTTGAGCAATGATTATGAAAATTTGGCGTATTATTTAACGGATATGCAGCAGCGAGAGATTTTGCTTAGCATGATCCGGGATTCTCGCCGCCATGCCGAACGCCTGGCAGAGCTTTATAAATTTGCCCAGAACTGTGCCTGCCGGGACGTGGCCGGGGATACGGATGATAACTGCTGCTGCTGCATGCCTTGTATGCCTTGCTGCGGCTGCTGCTGCGGCGATAAAGATAAGGATAAAAAGAACAACTGCTGCTGCGCCTGCGGCTGTATACCGTTCTATGTTCCCTGCTGCAACTGCTCTTCTAAGGGGGTTGAAGACGAAGAGGACGAAGAAGAGGCCTGCATCACCTATTGCTGCATGGACGACGACACCTGCCCCTGCACCTGCGGCCACAAAACCGATAAACAGCGCAGCTGCAAAGGCAACCCGGCCCGAGTTAACAAATGCAAAGGCAAGGTGGCTGGCGATACCGACGATTGCGGCTGCCACCGCTGCAACTGTACTTCGGTGCAGAGTGCTTGCTGGGGCTCTCGCTAAGCCAGAATATGTGGTAAAATCTGCAAATATTACAAAATATAAAGAAAGGGCGAGGCTGCGGCCTCGTCCTTTCTTTATATTTGCCTAGTTTGCCTGCCAGTTTTGGCATTGCTCAATTCGCCGGCCGTTATCGCCCTGTTTTTCGTCATAAGCAAACTGTTTTAACAATTCGCAGGGGAATTTGACGCATTGGCCGCAGTGTTTATGCTGTTGGCCGGTGCAGCAGTCTTTTACCGGGCAGCTATCCGCCCAGAAAGGCCGGTCAATATGTATGCAGCCAGAACAGCCCATTGGTTCGCGGTAAGAACATTCGCTGCATAAAAGCCCGCAGTTTGATTCAATCATAAAATCGCCTCCTTGACTGTTAGCATAACATAGAAAACCTGACGGCTCTATGTCATATTTATTTTTTTGGCTGGACTTGTTTTGTAAACTAACAGGTTGACAATTCTGGAATATCGGTTTATAATTAGTTGTAATATAAAGTAAATAAACCTTAAATGGGGTGAGATAATTGGTTAAAAGAGATGATGTTTTTCGGCTGCTGCTGGAGGCCGGGGATTTTATTTCCGGCGAGGCTTTGAGCGAAAGGCTGGGCGTTTCCCGCGCGGCAGTCTGGAAGCATGTTAAAGGGCTGCAAAGCGAGGGCTATACGATTGAGGCGGTGCGCAACCGGGGCTATCGGCTGCTGCCCAACGGCGTGCGCCAGGAGGAGCTTTTTCCTTATTTGCAGACAAAATGGCTGGGCCGGGAATATAAATATCTGGCGGAGGTGGACTCGACCAACATTGCGGCTAAAAACTGGGCGGCGGCTAGGGCGGCCAACGGCGCGGTGGTGGTGGCGGACCTGCAAACCCAGGGGCGGGGGCGTTTGGGCCGCGCCTGGAGCAGCCCCAGCGGCACCGGCCTTTGGCTGAGCCTGGTACTGCGCCCCCGCCTGGCGCCGGAGCGCGCCCCGCAAATATCCTTGACGACGGCGGTTGGCGTTTGCGAGGGGCTTAAAGAGCTTGGTTATCAGGCCGGGGTTAAATGGCCAAATGATATTTATATTGGCGGACGCAAAATATGCGGAATGCTGACCGAAATGCACGGCTCGATGGAGAGCGTGGAGTGGGTGGTGGTGGGCATTGGTATCAACTGCCTGAACCGGGAACTGCCGCCGGAAATTCAGGATACCGCTACCTCGCTGGCGATTGCCGAACCGGACAAGCCGGTGTTAAGGGCGCAGGTGGCGGCGGTTGTGCTGAACCAGCTGGAGAAATATTATACCATTCTGTATGAGCAGGGTTTTGCCGAAATTCGCCGCCGCTGGCTGGAGAACAACATCACCTTGGGCAAGCGGGTTAAGATCTCTACTCTGAACGAAACCTTTTTCGGCGAGGCACTGGATATGCAGGAAGACGGTTCGCTGTTGGTGAAACGCGAGGACGGCGGTAACTTTACACTGGTAACAGGTGATGTATTCTTTGCTTAAAAGAAGTGGTTGGCTATTAACGCCCTCTCAGTCATCGACTCTCTAACGCTCGTCGCTGCCAGCTCCCCCAAAGGGGGAGCCAAGTTTTAAGGGCGAATATACTTGCCTCTCCCTTTGGGAGAGGTGGCTATTTACGTTTGGTAAATAGACGGAGAGGGCGTTGTTTTGAACTTTTCAAATGGGAAATAGACGAAGAGGGCGCAATAAAGTTATAAAAAAATAAGGAAGTAATATTATGAATGATAAAGTTAGAAGATTAGCCACCATGGCGGTGTTGGTGGCGGTTCTGGCGGTTTGTTCGCAACTGGCGGTGCCGGTGGGCAACGTGCCAATTACGGCGCAGACGGCGGCAGTGATGCTGATTGCCCTGTTGCTGACGCCTAAATACGCCGCGCTGACGGTGGCGGTTTATATTTTGGCCGGCGGTATTGGCCTGCCGTTTTTCGCCAACTTTAAGGGCGGCTTTGGCGTTTTGCTGGGGCCGACGGGCGGTTATTTGTATGGCTTTGTGGTTTCGGCTTTTTTAGTTTCGTGGATTGCGGGCCGGCGCGGGGATTGGCTGCAAAAGGGGCGGAAATTTCCCTGGCTGCTTAGCGTTTTAGGCTGTGTGGTTGGTCTGGCCTTTGTTTACCTGTTTGGCGCGGTGCAGCTGAAGATGCTGCTGGGGCTGGAGAGCTATGCCGCGGCCTTTGCGCTGGGCGGGATTCCTTACATCTTTTTTGAGCCGATTAAAATTGCGGTGGCCGTTGTGGCGGCTAAGCTGCTGCAAGGACGAGGCCTGACAAGATTTTGAGCGTTAGGAGTGTTGGATAATGCTATTGGTTATTGATATTGGCAATACGCACACGGTTTTGGGGGTTTATGCCCCGGACGGGCAGGAGTGTTTGCATCATTGGCGGCTGGCCAGCGACCGCAAAAAAACGGAGGATGAATACGCCGTTTTACTGTTGGCTATGCTGCAGGCGGAGGGCTTGGCGCTGGCGGAAATTAAAGCGGCGGCTATCTCCAGTACGGTGCCGCCGTTGGTGGACGTTTGGCAAAAGCTTTGCCGCAAATACCTGAACGTTGCGCCGCTGGTGATTTCGATTGATATTCGTACCGATTTGCCAATTTTGCTGGATAATCCGCGCGAGATTGGGCCGGACCGAATTGTTAACAGCGTGGCCGGGCGGGCCAAATACGGCAACTCACTGATTATTATTGATCTGGGAACGGCCACCACGTTTGACTGTGTTTCGGCCAGGGGCGAGTTTTTGGGCGGGGTGATTGCGCCGGGGCTTTCGGTTTCGGCGGACGCGCTTTGTAATTCTACCGCCCGCCTGCCGCGCGTGGAGTTTGACGTGCCCAGCCGCGCGCTGGCTACCAACACTGTTCAGGCGCTGCAATCCGGCCTGGTTTATGGTTTTGCCGGTCTGCTGGACGGTATTGTGCGCCGGCTTAAGGCGGATATGGGCGGCGAGGTTAAGGTGATTTTTACCGGCGGCTTATCGGCCACCATCGCCAGGGTTGCGGAAACCGTTGACGTGGTGGACAGCATGCTGACGCTGGACGGCCTGAAAATTCTCTATGATCTGAACCGGGATACGGCCAATGAATAGTATTCGCGCGCTGTTGGCCGCCAACCCGGTGGTGGCCGCGCCGATGGCCGGTCTGACGGATCAGGCCTTTCGGGAGATTCTGCGGGAGATGGGCGCGGGGCTGATCTATACGGAAATGGTCAGCGATATGGCGCTCTGCTATAACAACCAAAAAACGCTGGCGATGCTGCCCGCGCCGGATGAGCGCGGCCCGCTGGTGGTACAGCTTTGCGGCTCCAGCCCGGAATATATGGCGCGTGCCGCCCAAATTATTGAAGATCGTCTGGCGCCTGCCGGCAATCTGGTAATGCTGGATATTAATATGGGCTGCCCCGCCCCGAAGATTGTCAAAAACGGCGAGGGTTGCCGTCTGATGCAGCAGCCGGATTTGGCGGTGGAGCTGGTGCGGGCGGTGCGCGGGGCGGTGAGCCTGCCGGTCAGCGTGAAAATGCGTCTGGGCTGGAATGATGCGGATAAGGAGATTAAACTGGTTTTGCGTCTGGCCGAGCGTTTGGTGCAGGCCGGGGCGTCGGCGCTGGCGATTCATGGCCGCACACGCGAACAGTTTTATGCCGGGCGGGCGGATTGGCAGCTGATTGCCGAGGCGGCGGCCGCCTTGCCGGTGCCGGTGATTGGCAACGGCGATATAGATTCGGTGGCGGCTGGTCTGGCGCGCTGGCAACAGACTAAATGCGCCGGCCTGATGATTGGGCGCGGTTTTTTGGGCAATCCCTGGTTGGCGCGGGATTTGGCGCGCCATTTTGCCGGTTTGCCCGCTTTGCCCGCTCCCAGCCGGGAGGAAATTTTTCAGCTGGCGCGGCGGCACCTGCGGCGGCAGGTGGGGTTGCAGGGGGAGTATCTGGGCGTGCGGGTGATGCGCAGCCACTTGCCTTTTTATATTAAGGGTATCCCCGGCGCGGCGGCGGTGCGCGGCAAGCTGAACAGTTTAAACGCCGCGGCGGAAGTTGAGCAGGCGTTGGCGGAGTTTTTGCTGGCGGAAGTTTGAGGTTGGTTAATATGAGCGAACTTTTCATCCAAGGCGCGTTGCTGGCCTGGGAAAAAATTTCTGCGGACAGCTATCTGCACAAGATTCCAATTCTGAATGGGCTGGAGGAGCTGCATTTTCGGCAGCCGGTAACCTTTTTGGTGGGCGAAAACGGCAGCGGTAAATCAACCCTGCTGGAGGCTCTGGCGATTGCCGCCGGTTTCAATCCGGAGGGCGGCACCAAGAATTACAGTTTTAGCACCTTTGATTCACATTCGGAGCTGGCGGCGGCCCTGCGTCTGTTGCGCGGTTGTTATAAGCCGCAATGGGGTTATTTTTTGCGGGCGGAAAGCTTTTATAATGTTGCAACCCAGGAAATGAAGTATGCCGCGGGGAGTAATGTGAGATCGGAAAACTATCACGAAAAATCACATGGCGAAAGCTTTTTAGCAGTGGTGCAGAAAAATTTCAGCGAAGACAGCCTCTATTTTCTGGACGAGCCGGAGGCCGCTCTTTCACCACAGCGTCAGCTTACGCTGCTTTTGGATATTTATAATTGTGCGGCGGCCGGTTCGCAGTTCATTATTGCCAGCCATTCGCCAATTTTGCTGGCGCTGCCCGGTGCGGAGCTTTGGCAATTTGACGGCGGCGGGCTGCATACCTGCGCTTATGAGGAAACCGAGACTTATCAGATAATGGAAATGTTTATTAATAACCGGCGCCAGTTGCTAAAGCATTTGCTGACGCCGCAGGAGGAATAGTATGCACAAGCAGGTTGTTACACGCATTTTGTTTATCTGCCACGGCAATATTTGCCGCAGCCCGATGGCGGAGTTTGTGATGAAACAGCTGGTGAGCGAGGCGGGGCTGGCGGAGAAATTTTATATTGAGTCGGCGGCTACCAGCTGGGAAGAAATCGGCAATCCGATTTATCCGCCGGCTAAGGCCAAACTGCGGGAGCATGGCGTGCCTTTTGGCGCGGAAAAGCGGGCGCAGCCCCTTAAAGCCGCCCACTATCAGGATTTTGACCTGCTGATTGGCATGGACGCGGCCAATATCCGCAACACCCGGCGCTTTTTTGGCGGCGACGGAGCGGGCAAAGTCCATCTGCTGTTGGATTATGCCGGCCGTCCCGGGCAGGAGGTGGCCGATCCCTGGTACAGCGGGGATTTTGAGGCGGCGTACCGGGATATTATGGCGGGTTGCCGGGGTCTGCTGGATATTTTGCAAAAGGGGATTATGCGTGATGAAATATAAAATGGTTGCGGTGGATATGGACGGCACGCTGCTGGACAGCCAGAAAAAAATAGCGCCGGCTACCGTCAGCGCTATTAAAAGGGTTATTGCAAAGGGCGTGTTGTTTGTTATTGCCACCGGGCGCTCGGTGCGGGGCGTGGCTAAATATCAAAAAATTCTGGAGCTGCCAGGGCCGATTATCACTTATAACGGGGCGCTGATTATGCGCGGCGATACCGGCGAGGTTTTGTTTGAGCGGGGACTTAAGCCGGAGGACGCCCGGCGGATTTTTGCGCTGGGGCGGCAGTATGATACCACAATGTGCATTTGGGCGGGCAACCGGCTTTATGGCAACCGTCTGGATGAGCGCATCGCCAAATATCAGGAACTGGCCGGGATGGAAGCAATTTTGCTGACGGATATTGAGGAGGCGCTGGCGGCGGGCGTTACCAAAATCCTTTGGTATGACGAGCCGCCGCAGATTGCGCGCTTTGAGCGGGAACTTAGCGAGGATATGTTTGATGAAGTTACTTTTTGCACCTCTCAACCCACCTTTTTAGAATTGTTTAACAGCCAGGTTTCTAAAGGGGCGGCTATTGCCCAAATTGGCAGGCTTTATGGTATCGACCGGGAAGAAATGATTGCCGTTGGCGACGGCTTAAACGACCAAAGTATGCTTGAATATGCCGGGCTGGGCGTGGCGATGGCCAATGCGCATCCACAGCTTAAGGCCTGCGCGCAGTATATTGCCGATACCAACGATAATGAGGGCGTGCGGCAGCTTTTGGAGAAATTTATTTTGGCATAATTAATATATAGTTGAAAACCGAATATAAATATGCTATAATTTAATTATCTTAAAGCAAGGGGGGCTAAACAAATGCTAAGCGAAAAAGAAATTATCATGATGCAAAAAGCCACTGTTTATGACCTGTTGCAAATTATTAAATCCAATCCGGATAAATCATATACAGCCGATGAGTTAGAAAAAATTTTGGCTGCCTATATTAAAGGTTTGGAACGATAACTGTTTTTGAATAGTAATACCCTCGCAACTTTTTAGTGCGAGGGTATTTTTGTGTGAACATATTTGGCTATATAATGCCGCCATATTCTAAAATTATATCCATTATTTCCGCCTATTTTTTTGCTTGTAAAAGCATTGCCAAAATAGAGGGTATATGCTATAATATTTATACCTCTATTTTGGGGTTAGAGTGTTGGCGTTGCTTTCCACGGTGTGGCCAGCACTCTTACTTTTTTGTCAAAAGTAGCTTTATACCCTGTCTAATGGCTTCTGCTCTAGTTAAGCTATTTGCTTGACAATATGCGTCAAGCTGTTCTAAGGTTTCATCATCCATCCGGACTTTTAAATCATTCCTTTTGGGGTTAGCTACTTTTGGTCTGCCTGTTCGTGGAGACATTTACTCACCTCGCTTTTTGAGTTCCACAAATATATTGTAATATACAGAACTCAAAAAGTCAAGAGTTTTTTTATATTGCTTAGGTAAATTATATGCAGCAAAGCCGCTCCTTTTGGCAAGGCGCGGCTTTTGCGCTATAAAAAGTATTTATTTCCGGCTAATTGCTTCTTTAACCTTGGCGGCGATATTTTCGGCGGTCAAGCCATATTCGGACAGCAGTTCGTCGGGCTTGCCGGATTGGCCGAACTGATCGTTCACGCCGACGCGCACCAGCGGAATGGGGCAGTGCTCGGCCAAAGTTTCGGCTACCGCGCTGCCCAGGCCGCCGATTATGCTGTGTTCCTCAACGGTAACAGCCGCGCCGCATTGTTTGGCCATTTGGCAAACCAATTCGGTATCCAGCGGTTTAATGGTGGGCATATTAACAACTGCGGCTTTAACGCCCTCGGCGGCCAGCTGCTCCGCCGCCTGCAAGGCCTTGCCCAGTATCAGGCCGCAGGCAAAGATCACCGCGTCGCCGCCGTCTTTTAGCACCGTGCCTTTGCCAATCTCAAACTTATAATCCGCCGGCAGAATTTGTTCCACGGCCAGACGGCCCAGGCGCAGATAGGCCGGATGGGGATATTCGGCCAGCTGGCGCACTGCCTGGCGGGTTTCTTCCGCGTCCGCCGGCACAATCACCGTCATATTGGGAACGGCGCGCATAATTGCCACGTCCTCAATAGCCTGATGAGTTGCGCCGTCCTCGCCGACGGTCAGGCCGGCATGGGTGGCGGCAATGGTTACCGGCAGCTGGGGATAGGCGATGGCGTTGCGGATTTGTTCAAAGGCGCGGCCAACGGCAAAAATCGCAAAAGAGCTGCAAAAAACGTTTTTGCCCAGGGTAGCCAGGCCGGCGGAAACCGTAATCATATTTTGTTCGGCAATACCAACGTCGATAAAGCGCTCCGGGCAAACCTTGGCGAAATCCGCGGTTTTGGTGGATTTGGAAAGGTCGGCGTCCAACACCACTAAATTTTTATCAGTTGCCGCAAGTTCGGCCAGGGTTTGGCCGTAGGCCTCGCGGGTTGCAATTTTTTCAGACATTTTATCTCCTCCCTTATCAGCGCTTATTCCGATAATTCCTGCAAGGCTTGTTCCGCCTCGTCTGCTTTGGGGGCGGTGCCGTGCCAGCCGGCCTGGTTCTCCATAAAGGAAACGCCCTTGCCCTTAACGGTGTTGGCAATGATCGCCGTGGGGCGACCCTGGCAGGCTTTGGCCTTGTCAATGGCATTCTGGATAGCCTCAATATCGTGGCCGTTAATCAGCAGAACATTGAAACCGAAAGCGTCCAGCTTTTTGTCCAGCGGTTCAATATTCATCACTTTTTCCACCTTGCCGTCGATTTGCAGGCGGTTGTGGTCGATGATGACGGTTAAATTGTCCAGCTGATAATGGGCGGCGAACATCAGCGCTTCCCAAACCTGACCCTCCTGACATTCGCCGTCGCCCAGCATGGTGTAGACATGGTTGGGCAGTCGGTCGATTTTCAGACCTTTGGCCAGGCCGCAGGCCACGCTGACGCCCTGGCCGAGCGAGCCGGTGCTGACGTCGATACCCGGGATTTTGGTACTCACCGGGTGGCCCTGCAAGCGGCTGTGCAGTTTGCGCAGTCCGGCCAACTCCTCTGTCGGGAAGTAGCCGCGCAAGGCCAGCGCCGCATATTGGGCGGGGGCGGCGTGCCCCTTGGAGAGCACGAAATAATCCCGCTCCGGCCAATCGGGCTGTTCGGGGCGCAGATTCATTTTGTCGAAATAGAGAACGGTCAGAATATCGGCGGCGGAAAGCGAACCGCCGGGATGCCCGCTGCCGGCGGCAGTAATCATTTTGATGATTTCCCGCCTTATTTCCTTAGCTTTGGCTTGTAATTCTATGGTGTCCATTTGGCAAACCTCCATATTAAATATTTTATTGGGTTTTATCCCTTAAATTGTTTCAGATAGGCGCTGATAAAGGGCAGCAGGTCGCCGTCCATAACCGCGTCCACGTTGCCGGATTCCGCATTGGTGCGATGATCCTTAACCAGCCGGTAAGGCTGAAAAACGTAAGAACGGATCTGGCTGCCCCAGCCGATTTCGGCGTGTTCGCCGCGCAGTTCGGCCATTTCTGCCTCGCGCTGCTTAACTTTTTCTTCCAGCAGGCGGGCCTTTAACAGTTTCATGGCGCGATCCTTATTATTGAACTGCGAGCGTTCATCCTGGCATTGTACCACAATCCCGGTGGGCAGGTGGGTAATGCGCACCGCCGAGCTGGTTTTATTGATGTGCTGGCCGCCCGCGCCGCTGCTGCGGTAGGTGTCTACGCGCAGGTCGTCCGGGTTGATTTCAATCTCGTTATCCTCCTGCACCTGGGGCATAACTTCCACCGAGGCAAAAGAGGTGTGGCGGCGGGCGGCGGCGTCAAAGGGGGAGATGCGCACCAAACGGTGCACGCCCTTTTCCGCGCGGAAGTGGCCGTAGGCGTGGGCGCCCTCAATACCCAGGGTGATACTCTTCAGGCCGGCCTCCTCGCCGTCCAGAAAGTCCAGAACCTCGCACTTGAAACCGTTCTTCTCACAAAAGCGGCTGTACATACGATAAAGCATATCCGCCCAGTCCTGCGCTTCGGTGCCGCCGGCGCCGGCATGCAGAGTGAGAATACAGTCGTGGTCGTCATAGGGGCCGCTGAACAGCACCTGAATTTCCAGTTTGTCCAATTCCTTTTGCAGGGCGTGGCAGGCGTGTTCAATTTCTGGCTCCAAACTTTCATCCTGCTCTTCGCAGGCCAACTCCCACAGGGTTTGCGCGTCTTCCTGCTGGCTGGTTAAATCGTTAAAATGACTAATTTCCGCCTTAAGCTGCGTTAGCTTTTGCAACAGCTTTTGGGCAGCCTCCTGATCATCCCAAAAGTTGGGCGCGGCCGCGGCCTTTTCCAGGCGGGCGGCCTCCTGTTCCTTTCAGGTCATATCCAGAGCCTTTTGCAGCTCGTGCAGCTTAGTCTGCGCTTTTTCAAGCGGGCTTTTCCAATCGCTAAGCATAAAAATTCACCTCGCATTTATATTTTTTCTTCATCTTCGCTGCCGGTTGGATTATTGGCGCCGGGGCGGCCATGACAGTTTTTGTATTTTTTGCCGCTGCCGCAGGGGCAGGGATCATTGCGGCCGATTTTCTCGCCAACGTGGACGGGTACTTTTTTGGGCGGGGCTGCTTTGGCGGAACCTTTGCCGCTGCCGCTGGCGGGGGCGCTTTCTCCCTCGCCGCCATGGCTGGCCACCAGATTTTGTTTTTCTTTAGGAGCCTCCACTTTTTCCACCCGCTGCACCAGTCGGGATACGTTTAACTGAATATCCGCCACCATTTCCTCAAACATATTATAGGCTTCGTTCTTATAAACGGTAACCGGATTTTGCTGGCCGAGAGCCTGGAAACCAATACCCTGGCGCAGTTGATCCATCGCGTCGATGTGATCCATCCAGTGATCGTCAACCACCTTGAGAATCAGCAGGCGTTCCAGCTGCTGCAAAATCTCCGGCCCCATATTTTCGGCGCGTCCCTCCAAGTGGGCCTCGGCCTTTTGCGTAAGCAGGGGGATAACCTCGTTTTTGCCCAGTTTAGCCAGTTCGGCCGGCTGCAATTCCGGATCGGTCAGAATGTTGGGCAAAACGGCCTCCAGTTCATGCACCATGGCCGGCAGGTCCCATTCTTCTACAAACTCGCTGACGTTGTTGTAACGCTCTACAATATTTTTTACCGAAGACTGAAGCATAAACTTAACCTGTTCGTGCAGGTTTTCGCCGCGCAGAACATCCTGCCGCTGCTTGTAGATTAGACTGCGCTGCTGATTCATAACGTTGTCATATTCTAGCACGTTTTTACGAATGTCGAAGTTGCGTGCCTCAACTTTTTTCTGGGCGTTTTCCAACGAGCGGCTGATCATCTTCAGTTCAATCGGCATACTATCGTCCATGCCGATTTTGTCCATCATACCTTGCAGGGCGTCGCCGCCGAAACGGCGCATTAAATCGTCTTCAATGGAGATATAAAACTGACTTTGACCAATATCGCCCTGGCGGCCAGAACGACCGCGCAGCTGGTTGTCAATACGGCGGCTTTCGTGCCGCTCGGTGCCAATGATCGCTAAGCCCCCGGCTTGCAATACCTTTTCGCGGTCGGCCTTAACCTCGGCGGCGTATTTATCCAGATATTGCTGTTCTTCTAACAGCGTCCATTCGCGTTCCGGATCGCGCATCTGCTCCTGACGCAGCATAAATTCCGGGTTGCCGCCCAGCATAATGTCGGTGCCGCGGCCAGCCATATTGGTGGCAATCGTAACCGCGCCGAATTTGCCGGCCTGGGCAATGATTTCCGCCTCTTTTTCATGATATTTGGCGTTTAAAACGTTGTGCGGAATTTGCTTTTTGTTCAGCAGCGCGCTTAGAGCCTCGGACTTTTCAATCGAAACCGTACCTACCAACACCGGTTGGCCGGCGGCGTGGCGCTCGGCAATATCTTCCACCACGGCCTCAAACTTGCCTTTTTCGGTGCGGTAGATGATGTCCGGTTTATCCTGGCGTTGCAGGGGTTTGTTGGTGGGGATTTCCACCACGTCAAGGCCGTAAATGGCCTTAAATTCGTCTTCTTCCGTCATGGCGGTACCGGTCATACCGGCAATTTTCTGGTACATACGGAAGTAGTTTTGCAGGGTGATGCTGGCGAGTGTTTGGCTCTCGTTTTTAACGATGACGTTTTCTTTGGCCTCAATAGCCTGGTGTAGGCCGTCGCTGTAACGGCGGCCGTCCATTAAACGGCCGGTAAATTCGTCGACGATTACCACCTGGCCGTCTTTCACCACATAATCGCGGTCGCGTTTGAATAAGAACTCGGCTTTTAGGGCCTGCTGCACAAAGTGGTTAATTTCGGTGTTGGCGTTGTCGTAAAGATTGGTTACGCCTACAAGCTGTTCCACATGCGCCACGCCCTCCGGCGTCAGCATAACCACCCGCGCTTTTTCGTCAATGGTAAAATCCTGGTCGCGGCGCATCCGGCTGGCAATTTTGGCCATTTGATAATAACGCTCGGTGGGCTTTTCGGCCTGGCCGCTGATGATTAGGGGGGTGCGCGCCTCATCAATCAAAATGCTGTCCACCTCGTCAATGATCGCGAAGTGCAGTTCGCGTTGTACCTGTGTTTCGGGGCGCACCGCCATATTGTCGCGCAGGTAATCGAAACCGAACTCATTGTTGGTGCCAAAGGTTATATCGCAGTTATACTGGCGGATTTTTTCCGCGGGGGGAACGGCATAGCCGATCAGGCCCACCGAAAGCCCCAAAAACTTGTAAAGCTTGCCCATCCACTGACTGTCGCGGGCGGACAGATATTCGTTAACCGTAACCACATGCACGCCTTTGCCGGTCAGAGCGTTGAGGTAAACCGGGCAGGTGGCCACCAGCGTTTTGCCCTCGCCGGTTTTCATCTCGGCAATGCGGCCGTCGTGCAGAGCCATGCCGCCAATCAGCTGTACGTCGAAATGGCGCATACCCAACACGCGGCGGCTGGCCTCGCGCACCACGGCGTAGGCCTCCAGCATAAAGTCGTTAATGCTGGCCCCCTGCGCCAGACGGTTTTTGAAATCCGCCGTTTTGGCCTGCAAATCATAATCACTCAAGGCCTGCATTTGCGGCTCCAGCGCATTAATGCGGTCAACCAGCTGCGAATATTTTTTTATTTCCTTGGCGTTGCTGTCAAATAAA
Source organism: uncultured Bacillota bacterium (assembly GCA_948907985.1). Lineage (GTDB taxonomy): Bacteria > Bacillota > Dehalobacteriia > UBA4068 > UBA4997 > Avidehalobacter. Next base: position 6,636 of record CAQWMM010000025.1, on the reverse strand, counting down.
TTCTTAAAAAAACCCATACACTTTTATCCTTTCTAATAAGGTAGCTCAATATATTCCGGCGGATTTTCCACGTCCAGCATTCGCCAATTCATATCGGAGATTGGCGTGTCGCTTTCCACAATTTTATCAACCGGTAACTTCATATAACGGCCGGTGGCGCTGGCCAGCAGGGTTCCGTCCGGCAGATAGATCTCGCCGCTGCCTTCAAACATCCGGCTGCGGTTGCGGGTAACTCTGCCCACCGCTACCAGGGGCTGTTCCAGCGGCACCGGTTTTTTGTATTTGATGGTTAAATCCACCGTAACACCCCAACAGGCCGGCTCTTCCAGGCAAACAGCGCGGCCGATCAGTTCGTCCAGCAGGGCGGAGATGATGCCGCCATGGGCGCGCCCGGGATAGCTTTGGTGGCCCTGTTTCAAGTTGGCCAGGCAGGCCAGCTCGCCGTTTTCCAGTTCCCAAAATTCCAAACCCAAACCCAGGGGATTGTCCCAGCCGCAGACCAGGCATTGGTCGTTGCGGTATTGGTGGCCGATTACTTTATATTTCATCAAGAGAACCCTCCATTATATATAGTAAAGTCTATTTAATTATTATATAACATTTGGCAGAAAAAAACAATCATAAAATGCAAATTAACTAAAGAAACAAGCCCAACACGTTTTGGCGCAGGGCTTGAAAAAGTATAAGCGGTATGATAAAATAGAACACGAAAAGAGAATATTCGTTCAAAATGCGGCTGTCCCTCGCGTAACCACGACGTGTAAACGGAGTGTCGAGAGGACATCTTATCCCTCGGTCGCTTACAAATAAGCAAAATAAGTAGCCGCCTCTCCCCAAAAGAACGCGGCTATTTATTTAGCTAATTTTAGAGGGGTAGCCGTTGATAACGAATACCTCTTTTCAATTATTATTATATACAAATAACTTAATTTTGTCAAGCAAAAAGCAAGCCCACACATTTTGTAGCGCAGGCTTGTTTTTTATTTTAATTGCCAAATACACCGAACGATTTTCAGTTTGTGGAGATCGTAATTGTGCGGCTGGCGTTATCCCAGTCCACATTGGCCTGCAAGGCCTCGGCCACAAAACGCAGCGGCACCATAGTACTGCCGTTTTTGGTATCGGCGGGAACGTCCAGATTAATGGTCTGGCCGTTTTTTATTGCCGTTTTCTGCCCCAGAACCAGCTCAATCACAGTTTCGCCTTTGGTGGCGGTAATCTTCCGGCTGGACTCGTCAAAATCTACGCCGGCGTTCAAGGCCTCAAAAATAGCTCGCATCGGCACCAGCGTAACATCATTAGCCACATAAGGAGGCTGGGTGAACGAAAGCTGGCTGCCGTTCAAAATCACGCTGATTGGCTTTTCCGCCTGCTTGATGAAACCCAGGCCGTTGTTAATATCGCGGCCGGTGAACACCTTTTTGCCGTCGTAATACAGATTGATTGAGCCGCCGCCGTCCAAACACATAGCGTTCACCAGCCCCAGCGATTGACAATAAGCCGCAGCGTCCTTGGGGGTGGCGCTGTTAATGCGACCAATTAAAATTTCGCCGGTGGCTTTGTTGCCGATAAAGGAGCGTGGCACGCTGTTGGCAATTTTGGGATCCAAAAAACCCTCCGCCGCAGGATCCGCCGTTACGTTGCCGTTGATGAGCAAGCTGGGGCCGGCGCCCAAAGCCTGCTGCACATTTTCCCAATCCGCCGCGCTGGTATAAGTGGTATTAAACGTCGGTTGATAACTAACCCGGTCGCCCACGTTGATATTGCATTTGGCGTCAACATTGAACATAATGGCAAAACCACCGGCCGGAACCGTAAAAGGCGAAGAAGTGATGTTGCTGACCGTACCATTGCTAGCCACAAGCACGGCCTTGCCACCGGAGAAAGGCGTAATTTCGCCAACGAACTCCGATGTGTAAAGCACAATGGCGTCGCTGGTTTCACAATCATGATTGATACGCCAGGCCTTGAAAGTCTGCCCGCCGTTCACCGTGCAATTAATAGTAATATCCAAACGGTCAACCAGCAGCTTGCCATCGGCAGTGATCCCCATAACCGCGCCGCCGCCGATGTGCAGCAGCTTGCCATCGCGCATAACCGTACCGTCAGGGAAAGGCGTGCCGCCATAGGCGTTGAAATAGGTGCCGTTGATTGCGGCAAAAGCGTTGTTATCCTGCGCCATTCCGGCCAGAGATTGGGTGCGGTTGGCCGCGCCATGGGCGGTCATCACCTGCGCCACCGCCGAGTTCATGTCAATGGTGTAATAGGAACCGTTGGCCGCCCAAGCTGGCGAAACCGGCATGCTAAACAACAGCGCCCCGCCCAGCAGCACACTAACAACTGTTTTTTTCAGAAATTTTTTCATTACAATCCCCTCTTCAATAAATTTTAATAGATAAAATAACTTTTAAGTTAATTATCGACTTGCAAAAAATTCTTGACTTTTGGCAGAATTTCTATTATAATAAAAGCACAAAGACTGATCCTCAAATCAGGTCAGCCCTCAGGTTTTAGTTAGAAAAATAACCGCAACCTTTTGTTGGGAGGGCGGTTATTTTTGTTTGCCATGATTCAATATAAACTCCGCAACCTGTACGCCAAGCTGAATTGCTTGCATAACGATAGCCGCTATGTTTAACCAAAGCATTGCATCACCTCCCCGTCGTACAAAGTGGAGAGGGCCCCAATCCCTCGTTCTGCCAACTACACACCAATCACTTGGGCGTATTTGTTTTCCTGAGGGCTAACCGCCAATTTGATTTTCAGTCTTTGTGTATTTTTTAGTGTATCACATTCCGTACATTTTTTCAACCCTTTTCTTCATTTATAACAATACAAAGGCAAGCCCGCAGACTATTGCAGGTGTGGTCAAACGAGTAGTTTTTACCCCCTCCGGCTATTTACTAAACGTAAATAGCCACCTCCCCCTAAAGGGAGAGGCAAGTTTAAATAGAGCATATTGATAGTGTTTTTAAACTTGGCTCTATCTTTGGCGTAGCCATCCAGCAACGCTGGATAGGGGGGATGTGTCCTGCGAAAGCAGGGCGGAGAGGGCGCGGCATACAGTACAAAGCAGGGAGTCCCAGCTATCAAACCGGGACTCCCTTTTTTGTAACTCTTATTTCTCTAAATAGCGCATAATCATCATGGCGACTTCCGCTCTGGTGGCGTTGCCAGCCGGTTTCAGTGCGCCAGCATCGCCGTTGATAATGCCTGCGCCGACTGCCCACTGCATAGCCTCGGTTGCCCAACTGCTAACCTTAGCGCCGTCGCTGAAGTTGCTCAAGCCGCCCTTGGCGGAAACGTCCAGACCGTTGGCCTGCGCATAGCGGTAGAGAATCAGCGCCAACTGTTCGCGGGTGATTGCGTCGTTGGGGCCGAACTTGCCGTCCTCATAGCCGTTGACTACGCCGTTGGCCGCCGCCCAGGCAATAGCCTCGCTGAACCACTGGCCGCCGGCCACGTCTTTGAAGTTGGCTGCGCCGGTCGCCGGCTCGCCCGCCAAGCGGTAAAGCATAGTTACCAGCATGGCGCGGGTGGTGCTGGCGTTCGGTTCAAAGCCTTTTTCGGTTCCGTTCATCATACCTTTGTTGTAAACGTAAGCCACCGCCTCGGAGTACCACTCGCCGTTTTTAACGTCGGCAAACACGTTGTGGATGTTCAGCGCGGTAACTGTGCCGCTCGGCTGGTTGGTGCTTGTTCCGGGCTTTTCAGTCGTACCCGGTTTGGTGGGTTGTTCCGGTTTGGTCGGGGCGGTTGCGCCGCCAGCGCTGCCGCTCGGTTTACGGTTGCCACCGCTGTGGCTGCCGCCGCTGCTCGGTTTGCTGGATGTATCCTGTTGCCAAACCGCTTTCAAGTCTGTATCGGCAGAGAACGCGTAAGCGTTGTTAGCCGCATATGTTTTGCTTGCGTCATCTTTGTTCTGCCAATACTGCAATTTATAGCCTTTTCTTTCCGCGGTCGGCATGGTAAACTCTTTATTTTGCACAACCTGGATAACGTCCGCACATTTCAGCACGCCGCTGTTGGCGTCAAAACTGATATTATAGATAAAGTTAGCGTTTTTGTCTTCAACCGCATTGATAACCAATGTGGCTTTGATACCGGGATAATCTGCCAATGCCGCCGTAACTGTGGCTTGGCCTGCGCCCTTTGCAAAGGCCTCGCTGGTAGAATTATCTACGCTGCCAACTTTATAATTATCGCTTGTCCATTTGATTTGTTTATTTTCAACATTGCCGCTAATCTCGGCTTTGACGGGGATTGTTCTGGGGTTTATTAGCATACCGTTGCTGTTTCTTTTGCCTACAATCATATCCAGCTGTTTTTTGTCTAAGGTTATTTTGACATCAGAATCTATAACCTTAACAGTGCAGGTTGCTTTATATGCGCCCTCTTCGCTGGTGGCGGTGATTGTGGCTTTGCCTGCGCCGGTTGCCTTAACATTACCGTTAGCGTCCACTGTTGCTACTGCTTTGTCGCTGCTGGAATATGTAACCTTTTGATTGGTGGCGTTGGCCGGGTATACATTAGCCTTGATTTGTTTATCCTCGCCAACAATCAAGTTAATATTTTTTACGTTAAAGTACAAATCGGTAACCGGAACAGCGCCCGGTTTAACATCATCGCCGCCGGGAGTGGTGGGTTTTTCCGGATCAGTTCCCGGTTTGTCATTGCCGCCGGGAGTGGTGGGCTTTTCCGGGTCGGATCCCGGGTTGTCATCGTCATTGGCGGTAACGGTTATAACGCAGGTTGCCGTTTTATCACCGGCTTTGGCAGTGATTGTAACAGTGCCGGGTTTATCGCCGGTAACCACGCCGTCTTTAACTGTTGCCATGCTCTCATTGCTGCTTATCCAGGTAACAGTTTTATCGGTAGCGTCTTCTGGGGTAATAGTAGCAACCAATTTAATAGTTTCGCCTTTTTTAAGCGTTGCTTTTGTAGGGTTTATAGACACGCTGGCAACCGGTTTAACCGTTATTTCCGGAACAGAGGTTACATTATAAGCAGGGCTTAGTTCTGACCACTCGCTATGGTTATAAGCATTAATATCATCGCTCATTGCCCGTACTTTAAAATAATAATAACCAACACCGTTTTTTTGTATATATTGTTGTAATAGGGCTAATTTGTTTTCAGTTAAAGGATTAAATATTGTTCTTGCAGCAACCTGTTTTGGCGTGTCGGCTTTTGTTGGCGCATACCAAAACTGAATCTGGTATCTGTTAGAAAATCCAGAGCTGGTATTGGCTATATCCCAACAAGCGTTAGGTTCATTGCCAGCCTCCCAATGAAGATTAGAAAAACTTGCCGAGATGCTGCTGGCATGCTTAACATAAACAAAGTCGGGGGAAGTTACAAAATCACTGTCAGCATAGTTAATACCATCGCCCTTAGCAGCCAGAGTGAAATAATAGGTTCCGCTAGTCAAATTATCTTTTGCCCAGAATAGCGGACTATGTGCTCTGTCTGGCACTCCTGAACCTGTATACGTATAGCCAGAAGGACTTGGCTTTACAAGCTCAGATTCGGAACCATTACGACGATAAACATTAATTATATACTCGTTTTGCTGTGTTTCACCGAATTTCCAACTCATCAAACTTGTTACGCCGGCAGAATCGCCGCTGCCGCCCCATTGTAAATCAGTAGGCGCAGAAAGTTTGGGCAGATCCGTTGCCCAGGCCGCAGGCGCCATACTTAACGCCAACATAACCGCCAGCGCCAGTATAGCCAAAAACTTTTTCTTCATTATTATATAACCTCCTAAAAAGATTGTTTCTCGGCAGCCAAAACACCAAAGGGGCATTGGGAGAGGGCGATTGCCCCTTGGCACATCGACTGCCAAGACAACAAAAAACGCGTACAGGCAAAAAACACCCATACACGCCAAGAAACCCCTTTCAGGAGGGAATATTCTTATAAAGTGCAGCAGCACAACCGGAAAAAATCAACAAACCCTTGCAGAACAAAGGATTTTATACTATACTAGGTATAGCGGCGCTGCGGCACAAAAAAGCAGTTGTGTATGGCTGGTTGTGTCAGCCTGCATAGGGTGGTAAAGGTATGGGGGTACCTTTGCCCCTGCCGCAACTTTTTTTGTTGCCTTGTATTTTAATTGTACCGCTAACGGCAGATATAGTCAAGCCCTATTTCACAAAATTTTACATTTTTTTTCTGCAAAACAAAAAAAATACCCCAGACGTCGCCGGATTTTGGCTTGACAAAGGGGTTTGTGGGTATTATAATATTAATAGAAAGGCACCACTGATAAGCGGCTGGCCTAAGTAAATTTGTTTTTATTAATAAAAAACTCGTCACTGGGCCTAGTGGCGGGTTTTTCTTAGTTCAAACTCAAAGGTTATTGAAATAAAACCTAGATGTAGAGTTATTCTAATCATAGCTTTCACCTCCTTTTACAGAGGATTCAGCCAGCCGCCTACCAACTTATGTGGTGCCTCATTTATATTTTACCGCTAATATACTTGGCCGTCAAGTGTTATTCTACAAAATTTGCCAAAAATTTCCGCTGAATAAAAAACTCGCCTCAAACTTTATCAAATTTTATAAGCAGGCTTAGCGACTGGTTTACTGTTAAAAAGCTTGCAAAGACAGGCTTTTTATGGTATACTTTGG
>CAQWMM010000024.1 GCA_948907985.1 uncultured Bacillota bacterium | reverse complement strand
CACTGCAAAACTACCCAGCGCACCAAAAATCACACCAACCGCACCACCCAGCAGACTGGTAATCACCGCCTCCAGCATAAATTGTCGCTTAATATCCTCATTGCTGGCACCAAAGGCCTTGCGAATACCGATTTCTTTTTTGCGCTCCTGAACGCTGGCTAACATCACGTTCATAATGCCCACACCGCCTACCACCAGAATAACTACAATCAATAATAGCAAATTATAACCCAACTGATAGGTGCCGCCTTTGCCTGCTTCATAAAAAAATAATTGGCTGGCACAGGTCAAAAACCACTTGCCTTTATTGACCTCCTCGCCGATCAGCTCTGATACCTCTCGTTCAACAGCATTGCGAGCGTTACCGATATTATCCACCCCATTGGCTAAAAGCACAAAACGATTTGAATAATAATCACCAATATAGCCGGAATCTATCCGTTCACCGGTTATTTTTTTAGCGACGGTATAGGGCAAATATACATGTTCATCAGAGTTTGGCCCGGCTTCTGCCATCACGCCAATCACTGTATAATTAATGCCAAATATTTTCAGCTCCTTGCCAAGCGCATCGCCGCCCATATATTTATTAGCAACCTCATGGCTCACAACGCAAACATTTTGTTCTCGGCTGCAATCCATATGCTGAATAAAGCGCCCATCGGCCAATTTTTCATCAGGCGTGGCATTCAGATAGCTTTCATTTACGCCTACAAAAGAAATATTCTTCAAATATTTGTCGCCATACCAAACATTATCGCTCACAGTATGGTCAAATACATAGGGTGAAACGGCAACAATCGCCTCCGGATTATTTTCGGCAATTTTGTCCATATCTTCAATAGTTATCGGTCGGTTACAATCCGTACTGGTATCAACATACATATGGATAACACTGAAACTGGCCGGATCCCAAACTTCATCCATCAAATTGAGCAACACCCTACAAACATTACAGGTTACCACGATTGCCCCTACGCCAATCACCATAGCCAAAATTGTCTGTGCAAAGCGCGTTTTGTTTACAATCAAATTCCTAAACGCTGTTCGCAAAGCCTGTTTTATATCCATTTTGCTTAGCCTCCTTAATCATAACGCAGGGCGTCAATCGGCTCCATTCTGGCCGCCCGGCCAGCCGGCAAAAAGCCAAAGATCACGCCCAGCCCCACCGAAACCCCAAAAGCCAGCAGAACAGCGTCGCCAGCCGGGATAAAGGGCAGTTCCATAAACCGGCAGGCCAGGGCGCTGGCGACAACGCCCAGCGCCACACCCACCAGACCGCCAACCGCGCTGGTGCTGCCAGCCTCGACAATAAATTGCAGCCAAATATCCTGCCGGCGCGCGCCAAAGGATTTGCGCACGCCAATCTCGCGGGTGCGCTCCGCCACCGAGATTGACATAATATTCATAATGCCCACGCCGCCCACCAGCAGCGCCACGCCGGCAATCGACGACAAAACGGAAAGCATACTGCCCTGCATGGCCAGCATCATTTCCATACGTTCTTTTTGGCTGTCCACATTATAATAATCGTCTTTTTCATAACAGGCCAGCAGGCGCTCCTCAATCGCCACCACTGCCTGCTCCGAACACTCCCGCGTACGCGAGTTCAGCGTATAGCTGCCCACAAAGGAGGTTTCGCCCAGCTTTAAGATGTTGGTATAGGGTATGTAGACTATATCGTCCGCCCCGCCCTCGCCGTTTTGCACGGACAATTCGTCATAGGGAGCCAAAACCCCAATCACCGTATAATTTTGGCCGCGGATTTTGATTGTTTCGCCCAAGGCCCGGCCGCCCATAATCTGCCGCGCAACATAGTCGCCCACTACGCAGACCCGGTTCCGCCTCTCCACGTCCATATACTGCAAAAAATCGCCATCGGCCAACTCCAACAACTGGCTTTGCGGCCAGGCCTCGCTAACGCCGCTGATCACAGTCCGCTGATAACGGTCGCTGCCATATTTTATACCACCGCCCAGCCCAACACTGGGGCTTAAATCGCAAAGCAAATCCGGCCTGCTGCTCACCAACTCATACATATCTTTAACTGTAATCTGGCGCGTAGAATCCCGGTTATAGATGTTTACCGTAATCATATTTGCGCCCAAATGGTCAAACTGCGCCTCCACCTTAGCCAATGTACCCCGGCCAATCGTCATAATCGCAATAACCGCCGCCACACCGACAATAATGCCCAGCATAGTCAGCAGAGAGCGCACCTTGCGCGCCAGCAGGCTTTTCAGCGCCATTACAAAAGCTTGATGCAAGCACATAAGTATCCCCCATTATTCTTCAATTTCTATAATTTAACATATTATCCTAAAGCGGTTCAAGAGTGGTGCAGCTGCAAAGAATCATTTCGTGCGGCAAGGAGGCGTACTGATAGTACGTTGACGCCGCCAAACAAAATGATGATGCAGCAGATGTGCCGCTATTGAACCGCTGCTTCATCGCCGTCCGGCAGTCCGTCATAAACAATCTTGCCGTCCTCCAGACGCACAATCCGCTCCGCCTGCCGGGCAATCGAATTATCATGCGTAATCAGAACCACTGTCCGCCCCTCGCGGTTCAGCAGCTGCAAATAGCCCAAAACCTCGCGGCCGGTCTGGCTGTCCAGCGCGCCGGTTGGCTCATCGGCCAAAATCACCGCTGGTTCTCCAGCCAAAGCCCGGGCAATCGCCACCCGCTGCTGCTGCCCGCCGGAAAGCTGGCTGGGCACATTGGCCGCCTTATCCGCCAGCCCCACTTGCTCCAACAGCTGCAAAGAACGCTTGCGCCGCTCCGCCGCCGGCATACCGGCGTAAAGCATGGCCAGCTCCACATTCTCGCACAGGTTCAGCTTGGGGATTAAGTTATACTGCTGAAAGATAAAACCCAGAGTTTTGTTGCGCAGTTTGGCCTTTTGCGTATCGTTCATTGTCAAAACGTCCTGCCCAGCCAGATGATAGCTGCCGGAAGTCGGCACGTCCAAACAGCCGATGATATTCATGCAGGTGGATTTGCCGCTGCCGCTGGCCCCCACAATCGCCACAAACTCGCCCCGCCGAACCTCCAGCGAAACGCCGTCCAGCGCGTGCACCTCGGTTTCTCCGGTCTGATAAATTTTGTAAACGTCCTGCAAGCTGATCAATACCTCATTTTCGTTCTGCAAATTGTTTAATGTTGTCATTTTATTTTCCTCCTGATTTTTTATTATTGTTGTCCGCCATTAGCTATGGCAATCTTTTCGCCCTCCTCCAGGCCAGAGATCACCTCAACATAATAATCGTCGTTCATACCCAGCTCCACCTGCCGCCAGCAAAAACCGGGCAGCTCGCTGGGCTCGCCGTCTGAACCCTCCACCAGCAGCATATTTCCCCGGCTGACGGCGTTCATCGGTGCCAACAGAACATCCTCTGCCTGCTGCAAAACCACCTCGGCGTTGATGTTCATACCCGGCAGCAGCGCGCCGAAATCCTCCAGCGTTACGGTAATCGGATAGCTGGTAACGCCGTTGCTGCTGTTGCCCTTAATGCTGATCTTGCTGACATAGCCCGCAAATTCCTGTCCGCCCAAAGCGTCGGCCACCACTTTAACCGGCTGGCCCACTTTCATCAGGCCAATATCCAGCTCATCCACATTCATCACAAACTCCAGCCGGCTCATATCATAGATTACGGCCATCTCGCTGGCGTTGTTGTTGCTGTCAATGGTATCGCCCTGCTCAAACTTCTTTTCAATCACCGTCCCGGCAATCGGCGAAGTGATTTTGTAATCCTCCAGCGCCTCCCGGGCGTTATCCAACTCAATCCGCGCCCGCTGCAAAGAACTTTCCGTGTCCTCCGACGTCAGCCGCACCAAAGCCTGTCCGGCGCGCACCTCGTCGCCCTCGGCCACCAGAATTTCCGCCACGTCGCCGCCCGTTTTCGCCAAAACCTGCTCGCTATAAGCATATTCCAACAAGCCGCTGCGCACGCTGGTCAGGCCGCCAATCTCGGCTGCCGCCCAGTCGCCCTCCTGCAAACCGCCCGGGTTTGCCAAAGCGATCTTCACCTTGTGGGTTAGAACCCCGCCGGCGCTCACCTGCTCCACCGGGGAGATTTCCCGAACCACGCCGCTGATACGCTCGCCGGTTTTATCCGCCACCACCTCCGCCGGCTGGCCCGCTTGCAGCGCGCCCAACTCTGCCGCGGCAAAAGGAACCTCCAACAGCAGCGTACTGCGGTCGCGCAGATAAACCAGCTGACTGCCCACGTTCACGCTGTCGCCCGGCTCGCAATGGATTTTCACCACCTGGCCGGCCGCCGGGGCGCAAACCAGCAGTTTTTCCGCCGCCGATTCGGCCTCGCGCAGATTCAGCTGGGCAATAGTATATGTGTTCTGCGCCTTGCCCGCGTCAATCTGATAAAGCAGCTGCCCGGCCTCGATCATATCGCCCTCTTCAAAAGGGGCGCTTAACACGTCGCCGGTAACCAGCGCCTTAACCGTATAGGAGTTAACCGGCTGCACAGCGCCAACCCCCTCCAGCGTGGAGATGATACTGCCGCGCTCCACCAGCTGATAGCGATAAGCCGGCTGCTCGGCGTCCTGCGAATTATCATCCCGCCCCAAAAACCACCAGCCAGCCCCGGCCAGCGCCAAAACAACCACCATAATTAACCAAAACTTTTTTTTCTTCAACATTTTCATCAACCCTTTTATCTTTTTTAATCAGCGTTAATGGCCGCCACCGGCTCCATTTTGGCCGCCTGCCGGGCAGGATAAACGCCAAACAAAGCGCCTGTGCCAACGGCAACCAATAATGCTATTGCAAACGGCACAATAGAAAAATGCAAAAATTTGAGCGGCGTAATCGTAAGCCAACAGCCAATATAGGTGCCAGCCACACCAAAAACACAACCCAGCAAGCCGCCAAGCAAGCTAATAATGACTGCCTCGGTTAAAAACTGTTTTTTTATATCCTGTTCGGTTGCGCCAAAAGCCTTGCGAATGCCAATCTCTCTAATGCGAGCCTGCACGCCGGACAACATCATGTTCATAATGCCCACGCCGCCCACAAAAAGCACCACAACAGCAAACAGGACAAAGCAATAAAGCGTTTGATAAATCCCGGTTTTTGCCGATTCCTGAAAATACCGGTAACTGGCTGACATATAATACCAATCTCGATTCATCTCTCCAGATTTTTCTTTTAGCATAGCCTCTGCCGCCAGCCTGGCCTTGCCAATATTTTCCACACCGTTAGCTTTCATATAATAAGTATCAACATAAAATTTGTCGTTTGAATCATATCTCGGCGTGGTAATTTCACCTTGCAGACGTTTCAGGTTTGTATAGGGTATCAACACCCCCAGGTTATAATCCGCGGCGCATAAATCAAAAACGCCAATAACCTTATAGTTCTCTCCCCAAATGCGTAAAGTGCTGCCCAACGCATTACCGGCCAGATTCTCATTAACCGAGTAGCCAACCACGCAAACTTTTTGCTCGCGGTCAATCTCCATAGGCTTAAAAAAGCGCCCGGCCGCCAAAGAAAGGCCGCTCATTGTCTGCATATAATTTTCATCAACACCAAAAACGCTGTAATTCCCATTTTCCCCACTGGCCCCTTTAATCGACAGGGGCAGGCGGGCGTAAATGTGTGGGCTTACCGCCTTGATAATATCCGGGTTATCTATAGCCAACTGGCGCATATCTTCAATGCCTATTCTACGGATATTGTTTTCATTAGTCATAACCGAAAAATTTATGGTATCCGGACTGTTATACTGACTAAAAACGTAATCGGCCACATCAAACATCGGTTGACTGATATTCAGCAAAGTAACCACGCTGGCCACGCCGACAGCCATACCCAAAACAACCTGCAAACAACGAACCTTGTTAACCGACATATTCCGTAAAGCCGTAAAAAAGCTTTGCTTAACATCCATAGTTTTTGCCTCCTTTAATCGGCATTAATCGCCGCCACCGGTTCCATTTTGGCCGCCTGTTGGGCAGGATAGGTGCCAAATACAACGCCAACCAACAAAGCCAGCCCTAACCCCAGCAGAATGGGCCAAGCGCTTATACCAATATCCAACCAAGCCGTAGAATAGGTCATACCAGTGTTGCCAACAGTCATATCGCTAACTAACCAAGGAACCGAAAAGCTTAATATCACACCAAACGCCACGCCAAGCAAGCCACCAAGCAGGCTGGTTATAACTGCCTCCAGTCTAAACTGGCGTTTAATATCATTTTCAGTAGCGCCAAACGCTTTGCGCAAACCAATCTCTTTAGTGCGCTCCTGCACACTGGCTATCATTACGTTCATAATGCCTACGCCGCCCACCAGCGAAACAAACAAGGCCATCAATAAATAATTATAGGTCTGGCTGACGGCATAGCCGATAATCTCTTCCTTAACAAACTGGTAACTTGTAAAATTCAAGGACCAATTTCCCTTATCGGAACCAAGCAGTTTGTCCATTGCTTCTTGTACCAACTGGCGCACATTGCTAATATTGTCTATACCGTTAGCCTTAACCTCAAAACGATTAACATAATACTTATCACCTTGATAGCCGGTTTGAATACGATCACCGACAATTTTGTCCGCACAGGTATAGGGCAGATAAATTAGGCCCTCGGTTTCATCATCCAAAACGCCAATTACTGTATAATTAAACCCCCAAATGCTCAAGGTTTTGCCAACCGCATTTTCGCCGATCAATTCATCAGCCGTTTTGCCGCTTAAAACGCAAACATTCTGCTCGCTCCGGCAATCCATATATTGAATAAAACGTCCATCCGCAACATTCATCAAGTGCATATCTGCATATTGTTCATTCACACCAATAAAATAGGCCTCTTTATAATATTTATCGCCATATCGCACATTACCGGTCATGGTATGGTCGGTAACATAAGGAGAAACACCCAAAATAATATCCGGGTTAGCGTCAGCAATTTTTTGCAAATCATCAATAGTGGGGCGCTTATTAAGGTCAACCCTGCTATCAATATACATATTAGTATTACTAAGACTTTCCGGCGTCCAGGAACTTTCCACTTGCTGAACCATCAACCGGCAGGTATTGCAGACAACTATAACCGCAGCTACCGCCACCACCATACTAAGCATAACCTGAACAGAGCGCATTTTGTTCACCAACAGATTGCGCACCGCTGTTCTAAAAATCTGTTCAACATTCATCTTGTTTCACTCCCTTTAATCGGCATTAATCGCCGCCACCGGTTCCATTTTGGCCGCTTTGCAGGCCGGATACAGACCGAATACCACGCCAATCAGCACCGCCGCTGCCGCGCCGCCCAAAACAGGCAGAACCAACGCGCCCAAATCCAGCAAATCCGGGTTAAGCAGCATTTCGCCAGCATAACCAATCGGCACGCTGCCCATAAACCGGCAAACCAACAGACCAGCCGGCAGCCCCAGCACAATGCCCAAAACCGCGCCCAGGCCACTGGTGCATAAGGCCTCCAGCAAAAACTGGCGGCGAATATCCCGCGCAGTTGCGCCATAAGCCCGGCGCACGCCGATTTCCTGCCGGCGCTCCCGTACCGTGGCCAACATCACGTTCATAATGCCCACGCCGCCCACCAGCAGCACCAAACCAGAAAGCCCCAGCAGTTTGCCCGTCAGCCCCAAAACACACTCGCGGTCATATTTCTGTGAGGTTCGCGTGCTTAAAGAGAACAGCGAAGCCGTTTCACCATGCGGCCGGCCGCTAACCTCGGCCAACAGCGCCCGCACCGTATCGCGCCCATTAATAATGTTGTCCACACTATTTAAGTTAACATAATAGATATCCAGATAACTTTCTTCCATCAGAGGAGCGACAATTTCACCGGCCAGCTGTTTAGCGGTGGTATAGGGAATAAACACATCATAATTGCCGTCTTCCAAATCCGGCTTGATTTCCGCAAAAACGCCGATTACCGTAAAATTCTCCCCGCGAATTTTCAGCGTTTCACCAATCGCGTCTTCAAAATTAGCACAGCCCAGCAACTCCCCGGCAACGGCGCTGCCAATCACGCAGACGTTTTGCCGGCGGCTGATGTCCATTGGCTGCAAGAACCGCCCCGCCGCCACCTGACAGCCCGGCTTCATAATCAAAAATTGCTCGCTGACTCCGCGCACCCGCGTTTTTTCCGAGGTCTGCCCGGCATAGCGCAAGTTGTTGTCCGGCACAAAAACCAGAGGCGACACCGCCGTTATGTATTCCGAGCTTGCCACCAACCCCTCCATATCTTCCACCGTAACCCGCGGCGATTTTTCCACGCTGGTATAAACGCCCATATACATCAAGCTTGGGCTATAAGCGGAATAAAACTCGCCCACGCCCTTGAACAGGTTAATGCCTAGGCACAAAACAATCACCATTGCCGCCACGCCAACCACCATGCCCAACACCGCCTGCGCCAAACGCACCTTGTTAGCCATTAAGTTCCTCAATACCATTTGCAACGTCGTCATTTTTAATCACTCCTTGTTTTATTTATCTTAATCAGCATTAATCGCCGCCACCGGCTCCATTTTGGCCGCCTGTTTAGCCGGATAGGTGCCAAAAACCATACCGACCAGTACCGCAACCAACAAAGTAGCCATCAAAGGCAGCAATGGTATGCCAGCCACATCAACCGGCAAATGCAAAATTGAACACACAGCATAACTAACCGGCAGCGCCAACACCACCGCCGCAAAACTCCCCACAAGGCTTAAGCAAACGCTTTCCCACAAAAACTGTCTTTCGATATCCTTACTGGTTGCCCCAAAGGCCTTGCGAATCCCAATCTCCTTAGTGCGCTCTTTCACAAAAGCAACCATAGTATTCATAACCGCTACGCCGCCCACCATTAAAATAATAAACACAAACAGAACAAACGGCGCAAACATCAGGGATAACCCCTGGCTCATTTGCCTGCCCTGCCAATCCAGCGACGTTACATTCGCAGCGTCAGTATCCCGCAAATGCTCATGCAGCATATTCAAAATTGCCTGCCTGGCCTCGGCCAGCTTTTCCGGGCTGACAATATTTACAAAATAACTGCTGTAATAAGCCCCAACGCCGCCAAAGGTTTCCGGCCGCCAATCAGCGCCGGCTATTCTCTGCGCCGTGCTGGCGGGGATTAACAAAACACTGTTCCAGTTTTCAGAATCAAAAGCAATTTCCTGTAACACCCCAACCACCGAGAAATTTTCACCGGCGATTTTCACAGTCTGCCCCAGCGCATTGCCGCCCATAATCTTCTCCGCAACAGCGCTGCCAACCACGCAAACTTTTTGCTCCCGTTCAATATCCATGCTTTGCAGAAAACGCCCCTGTTCAATCCGCAGGGCCTTATTGATTTTGGCAAAATCTTCATTAACCCCGTTTATGTTATAATCCGAACTGTTATATAACTTGCCATTATATGTGCAGCCATCAATAAAATCAAAAACATAGATCATTGGGCTTACAGCATCAATCAAATCTGGGTTATCCTGCGCCAGCTGCCGCCAATCATCATCAGTTAAGTTATCGCGCGAGTAAGTGTCCGCCCTTTCAAAAACATTAACCCAAATCGCGCCGGAGTTATAATTTGCCACCTGCATTTTAATTTGGTTTAACAGCCCCTGCGCCATATAAACAACCGTAAATACCGCCGTCAGGCCAATTACCAAAACAACTGTTGCTTGCAGCGCCCGAACTTTATTTTTATACAAACTTTGTAAAGATAGTTGTAAAATCTGTTTGATAGCCATTTAATTTTATCCCCCCCCCTTAATCGCTGTTAATCGCCGCCACCGGCTCCATTTTGGCCGCCTGTTTAGCCGGATAGGTGCCAAAGATTACGCCTACACCAACCGAAACGACTAATGCCAACAAAATTGGCAAAATAGCATGGCTCAAAAAGCTTAATGGCATTTCCCCAAGCATACACACAACGGCAGAACCAACCAGACCCAGCGCAACGCCAACGCCGCCGCCAATTAGCCCGGTGATCACCGCCTCCAGCATAAATTGGCGTTCAATATCCTGATTTGTGGCCCCGAAAGCTTTACGAATACCAATCTCCTTAGTGCGCGCCTGCACCGCGGCCAACATAACGTTCATAATACCAGCGCCGCCGATAAACAGTACAATACCCGCAAAAAACAAATATTGCATAATCGCGCCGTAAGCCCAACCCAACATTAAATCCTGGCTGCTTTGGAAGGAAGAAACCGTCAGCCACCAAACCGTTTTTTCCTCCCGGCCAGTGCGCTCTTTAAGCATTTCCTTAACCAAAGCCTGCGCCGCCGACATATTTTCCGCGCCGTTGGCGGCAACCCAATAGGTATCATCATAATGGCCGGAATAATTTAACTCATCGCCCAGCATTTTTTTAGCGTTGGTATAGGGAATAAAAACCTCGCGGACTCTTTTGGGATAATTCGGCACCTCGGCCAAAACGCCAACTATAGTGTACTTTTCCCCCCAGATTTTAATCTCTTTGCCCAAAGCGTCGCCGTCAAACAGTTTAGCGGCCACGTCGCTTTCCACCACACAAACTTTGCGCTCTCTGGAAATATCCATATCATTCAGAAAACGCCCCTCCTGTAGTTGCAGCAGCGGCACCAGCTCCAGATAATCACTGCTCACGCCATAAAGATCAGCCTCCGCATACTCTTTATCGCCTGCTCTTACGCCGCCGGACATATCAAACATCAGCAACGGCGTCAATCCTTTAATAACCTCCGGATTATCAGCCGCCAGCTGTTCCATATCCTCCCCGGTAATCCGCACCGATATATTCGGGTCGGTTGCCACAAACATATGCAGCATGTTCGGGGCATACTCGTCAGAAAGATCCTCAAAAATCTTAATCTGCAAACTGCCAAACGTCAGCACCAGAACAAAGCCCAATATACCAATCGCCATACCAAGCATGGCATGCCAAAGACGCGCCTTGTTGGCTAACAGATTTCTAATTGCCGTCTGAAAACATTGCTTAACATCCATTTTCTTTTCCCCTTTTTTTCAATAATTCAGTCAGGCCATTTCGCTTACCCTATATACACCCGCAGAACCGCAAAAGGTTACACGAAATAAGAAAATATTTAAAAAAATCAGGCGGCGCTCACTAAGGAACGTCGCCCGAATAAATTTTGTTTCATTATTATTAATAAATTGAATCAGCTATCTTTTTGGCCTCTTCCATTGTCAGCGAGCCAATCACCCGGCAATAAAGCCCGTCGTTCTGCCAAAAAATCGTTCGCCGGCTGTCTATGCCCATAATATAAAAATCTATGCCGTTGCACTGATATAGAACAATATGACCAAAGCCCCGTTCATAAAGGCTTATCAGGTACTTGCTATTTGTCATAGAGCCGGAAAAATTAACAAATAATCTTTCCATTTTATAAGGCGGCTCCTCCGCCACCCGATAAAACCCCAGGGAATAATTTTTGCTGTTGTTCATAATATAGCTAAGTGTATTTTGGTCAACCTTATAGCCCTCCGGCAGCCATTGCGGAACCCTGCCCTGTTCATCGCATTTTTTTAAAAATTCAAGCAAATCGGCGGTTTCCGGCGAATAACTAAGCCTTTCCCCCTTGTCCAAATCATAGGTCTGCACCACCGGATTATAACCCGTGGCATAAGCCGTAACCGTTCCGGCGAACATCACAAAAAACAGAAAAACTGCCGCCAGCGCGCCGATTCGCTGAAAAACATGTGAAAAACCGCCCTGGGCAGACTTCTTATCCCGGACAACCCGGGGCAAATAATGTTCGTAAAAATCCGCTTTGGCCGCCGCCACATCTCGGTGCGGCTGGTTTTCCCGCTCGGCCAGCAGATTAGCGATATATAATACCGTCCCGGCGTCCAGCTGCTCATCCTCCGGGGCTTCAAAGTCGGCCTGCAAAATGGCCTCCAGCGCCGCGCTGTCCAGCCCGGCCAGCCGCTCCAGCTGTTGGGCATTTGCCGGCGCATTGTCCTGCAACTTTAACATATCACAAACCTCCTCTCTATATATACACCCGCAAAAAGCAAAAAGGTTACAGCAATTTGCAAAATTTTTTACTCATTTTGTTTTTTCCACAGTCCGCGCAGGTTTTCTCTGGCCCTGTGCAGCCGGGTTTTGCAGGCGCCGACGGTAATTTTTTCTTCCTCTGCCAAATTTTTGATAGATTTACCCTCAACCGCAAAGCTTTTTAAGAGCTGAAACTCCTTTTGCACCGCCAAATCAGCATAAAGAACGTCCAGATTTTCATTAACCGGTCTGGTATCCGGGAAATCTTCCATTCCCCGGTTCAGGCCAAAGTCCGCGTCCGCCTTAGGCGGCAGATAAACCAAATGCTCCGCCTGGCGCTGGCGGCTCCGCTTGATTTTGCCAACCGAAAAGCGCAGCGCCTTAACCAGCCAGCCAACCTGATTATGGCTGGCCATAACCTCGTCAACCTTGCCGCAAACGTCCATAAACACATTCTGAACAGCCTCCTCGGCTCCGGCCTCGTCTAAAAACCTTATAGCATACCGAAAAAGCTCGTCATAATAACGATTATATAGTTCATCAATAAATTTTTGTTCGTGTGGCTCCAATTTTATCATATTTTCTCGCCTACCACATTTCTTAATTGCCTTTTTTATTGTACCACTTTTTGCGCCTCTTTCCAAGCCTGTTGTTAAGATAATGCCGCCAATCCGCAAAACCATAATTTTTTCGTGCATCAGCCCTGTTTGACAAAATATTTATAGCCACAAAATAAAAAACAGCCTTAAAAACCATTTATTTACGGCAAGACTGTATACATTACACAAAATTTATGTTATTATATTAACGTTGCGGCTGTCTGGCCGCCAAAAAAAACATAGACAGGAGCAAAAAAAATGAATTGGCAGGACTTCTTAACTTTAGTTGAAACAATCAACGGCGCGGTTAATGCCTTTATCTGGGGGCTGCCGGCCATGATCTGTATTGTAGGCGTGGGGCTGTTTTTAACCCTGCGCACCGGTTTTTTGCAAATACGCAAATTTGGCTTTGCCCTCAAAACCTCTTTGGGCAGAATCTTCCGGCAAAATAATGCCGCCGACGGCGCGATGACGCCCTTTCAGGCCGTTTGCACAGCGCTGGCCGCCACTGTGGGCACCGGAAATATTGCCGGCGTGGCCGGGGCCATTGCTATTGGCGGCCCGGGGGCGGTGTTCTGGATGTGGGCCTCGGCGCTGCTGGGTATGTGCACCAAGTTTGCCGAAGTAACGCTGGCCGTACATTTTCGCGAAACCAACGCCCGCGGTGAACTGGTTGGCGGCCCCATGTATTACATAAAAAACGGGCTGGGCAAAAACTGGCAGTGGCTGGCCGTTCTCTTTGCCATATTCGGCGTGCTGGCGGTTTTCGGCACCGGCAACGCCACCCAGGCCAATACCATTGTTACGGCAATCAATTCGGCGCTGATAAGTTTTGGCCTGCTCGCTGAAGATCAGCTAAAAACCTGCAACCTTTTTCTGGGCGTCTTAATTGCCGTTTTGGTAACTCTGGTTTTGCTGGGCGGCATTAAACGGATTGGTCTGGTTACGGAAAAACTGGTGCCCTTTATGGCGCTGCTGTATATTGTGCTTGCTCTGGGCGTGGTGGCCGCCCACTGGCAGAGTGTTCCCCGGGTTTTGGGCTGGATATTGCAGGGCGCTTTCAATCCGGCGGCTGTAACCGGCGGCGTGGTGGGCAGCTGTTTCCTTAGCCTGCAAAAAGGCGTAGCCAGGGGGATATTCTCCAACGAAGCCGGCCTGGGCACCGGTTCTATCGCCCATGCCTGCGCCGATACGCGCCAGCCGGTGCAGCAGGGTTTTTTCGGCATATTTGAGGTCTTTATGGATACCATTGTTATCTGCACCCTGACTGCGCTGGTGATTTTGTGCAGCGGCGTACCGGTAGCCTACGGCCAGGCGGCCGGCGCGGAACTGACAATCGCCGGCTTTGAGGCCGTTTATGGCAGCTGGGTTTCTATATTTACGGCGGTGGCCATGTGCTGCTTTGCTTTTTCGACTATTTTAGGCTGGGGGCTTTACGGCGCGCGTTGTCTGGAGTTTTTGTTCTCGGAGCGCGTAACCAGGCCTTTTATGCTGGTCTATGCGCTGGTCGCCATCCCCGGCGCAACTATGGATTTAGGCCTGCTGTGGAGCATTGCCGAAACCTTTAACGGTCTGATGTCCATTCCCAATTTGATTGCCGTTTTTCTGCTCTCCGGGGTGGTCGTTAAACTGCTGAAAGAATATTTCGCCCGGCCTTAACCGCAACAGCCCGCGCAGTCCGTACAGCTGGCGAACTTGCTGTGATCATAGGCTATACCATGCTTATCATAATAATCCTTAACCGCCGCCCGAATGGCCTCCTCGGCCAAAACCGAACAATGCAGCTTATGGGCGGGCAGTCCGTCCAGAGCTTCGGTAACCGCTTTGTTGGTCAGGCTCAACGCGTCCTTTAAGGGTTTGCCTTTAATCATTTCCGTCGCCATAGAGCTGGAGGCAATCGCCGAACCGCAGCCAAAGGTTTCAAATTTCACATCTGCTATAATATCATTATCCACCCTGATATAAATTTTCATAATATCGCCGCATTTGGCATTGCCCACCTCGCCGACGCCGTCGGCGTTGTCAATACAACCAACATTGCGCGGACGCCGAAAATGCTCCATCACCTTTTCAGTATATAATGCCATTTTTTCCCTCCTTATTTGCTTAAGATAAAAGCCCGCTGACCGGCCAGTTTTTCCTGCCACAGGGGCGACATATTCCTTAGATAAGCCACCACCTCGGCAACCGACCGGACTACATAATCGACTTCCTGCTCCGTATTATCCCGGCCCAGGCTCAATCGCAAAGAGCCGTGCGCCAGCTCATGCGGGCGGCCAATCGCCAGCAGTACATGACTGGGGTCCAGCGAGCCGGAAGTGCAGGCCGAGCCGGAAGAGGCGCAAACGCCCTTATCATCCAACAGCAGCAGCAGGCTTTCGCCCTCAATCCCCTCAAAGCAGAAGTTAACATTGCCCGGCAGACGTTTGACTGCGTCGCCGTTTAAGACGCTGTAAGGGATTTGCGCCAGGCCGGCAATCAGCCTGTCCCTTAATTTAAGCAGCCTGGTCGTGTCTTCCGCCATATGGCCGCAGGCCTCCTCCAGCGCCGCCGCCATGCTCATAATGGCCGGGACGTTTTCGGTGCCAGCTCTTTTGCCGCGCTCCTGCGCGCCGCCCTCAATCAGGCTGGCAAGCGGCTGCCCGCGCCGGGCAAAAAGCACGCCAATCCCCTTGGGGCCCCTAAACTTGTGAGCGGAGAGCGCCAAAAAGTCAATATTCTGCGCGGCAACGTCAATCGGCAAATGCCCGGCGGCCTGCACCGCGTCCGTATGGAAAGGCACGCCCTTTTCCCGGCAGAGCGCGCCGATTTCCGCAACCGGCATAACCGTGCCAATCTCATTGTTGGCATACATTATAGAAACCAGACAAGTATCCGGGCGCACCGCCGCCGCGACCTGCTCCGGCGCGATCAGGCCCTCCGCCGAAACCGGCAGCAGTTCCACCACAAACCCGGCTTTAGCCAGCTTGCGCAGCGTGTGTAAAACCGCGTGATGTTCCACGGCCGAGGATATTATATGCTTTTTGCCCCGGCGCGCCCCTTCCCAGGCGGCGGATATAATTGCCTGGTTGTCGGCCTCGCTGCCACCGGAAGTAAAATAAATTTCTTTAGGCGAGGCCCCCAGGCAGGCCGCGATACGCTCCCGGGCAGACCACAGCGCCTCGGCCGCCTGCTGCCCAACCGCATACAGGCTGGAGGGATTGCCCCACACCTTTTCCATACCTGGCAGCATCGCCGCAATGGCCGCTTGGCTCATTTTGGTGGTTGCCGCATTATCCATATAGATCATATCTACTCTCCTTTACAGAAAATCAGCTTTTAAGCAATTTTTAATTTTGTATCGAAAGTAAAATAATTATAGCAGATAAAACCCAGTAAGTCAATAGGTTTTATCTTGTTTGCTTATATTAATTCAGTGAAATCATTTTTTAGAAAAATTTGCTTAAAATAGCCCCCAAACACTTGCATTATTCATTATTGGCGAGTATAATTATAAGCTGTGCCTTAAAAACTGAAATTTTGCAAGGAGATTTGAAATGCACGAACTAACGCCCCAACTAATCCATTCACTAAAACATTATTCTAAAGCAACCTTTGTCAACGATCTGATTGCCGGCTTAATTGTGGCAATTATCGCCCTACCCCTGTCTATCGCCCTGGCGCTGGCCTCCGGGGTTGCGCCGGAGCAGGGCCTATACACCGCCATTGTGGCCGGATTTATCGTGGCCGCGCTTGGCGGTAGCAAGGTACAAATCACCGGCCCCACCGCCGCTTTTGCCACCGTTGTGGCGGGCATCGTTGCCAAAAACGGCATGGAAGGCCTGGCCGTGGCCACCGTTCTGGCCGGTCTGATTCTGATTTTGATGGGCCTGCTGCGCATGGGCAGTATGATTAAATTCATCCCCTACACCATAACTATTGGTTTTACCGCCGGCATTGCCGTAACTATTATTATCGGCCAGCTGAAAGATTTTTTTGGCCTGACTTTCAGCCAGGCGCCAGTGGGCACCATCCAAAAGCTGGAAGAAGCGGCGCTGACCTTTAACACGCTGAGCCTGCCGGCGCTGGGCGTTGGCTGCCTGGCTCTGGCTATTTTGATTTTCTGGCCGCTGGTCTTCAAAAAGATCCCCGGGTCCATTGTCGCGGTAATCGTAACCGCGGCGGTTGTAAAGCTGCTGGATCTGCCGGTTAACACCATCGGCGATTTATATACGATTTCCAGTTCGCTGCCCCATTTCACCATGCCGGCTTTTTCCTACGAAACAGTAGCCGCCGTTTTGCCGGATACCTTTACCATTGCCGTACTGGCGGCCATCGAATCGCTGCTTTCCGCAGTGGTGGCCGACGAAATGATCGGCGCGCGCCACAACTCTAATATGGAGCTGGTGGCGCAGGGGGCCGGCAACGCCGCCTCGGCTTTCTTTGGCGGTATCCCGGCCACCGGGGCCATTGCCCGCACCGCGGCCAACATTAAAAGCGGCGGCAGTTCGCCAATTTCCGGTATGATCCACGCCGTGATTTTGCTGTTGGTGCTGGTGCTGCTGATGCCCTCGGCCGCCCTGATTCCCATGCCCTGTATCGCCGCCATTTTGTTCCAGGTGGCCTACAATATGAGTGGCTGGCGCACAGTAATTGAGGTTATCAAACATTCGCCCCTAAGCGACGCGGCAGTGCTTATTGTAACTTTTCTGCTAACCGTTATGTTCGACCTGGTTGTGGCGATTGTGGTTGGCCTGTCTCTGGCCTGCCTGCTGTTTATGAAGCGTATGGCCGACGTAACCGAAGTCAAAGAATGGCAATACGTCGAAGACTCCGGCGACGAACAAGGGCGGATGAAACCCGTTCCGCCGCAGGTTATGGTGTATGAGCTTACCGGCCCGATCTTCTTTGGCGCGGCCGATAAAATCCCCCATATCGAGCGCAACACCGGGCACAAGGCGCTGGTTCTGCGGATGCGCTCCGTCCCTGCTATGGATATAACGGCTATCAACAGTCTGCACCGTCTTTATGACGAGTGTAAAAGCAAAAATATCCAAATGGTATTCTCCCACGTCAACGAACAACCGATGTCCGTATTCCAAAAATCGGGCATGTATGATTTGGTGGGCGCGGAAAATTTTCAGCCCAACATTGACGCGGCTCTTGAAAGAGCTGCGACGCTGGCTGCTTAAACTTTTTCAACAACATAAAACTAACAAAAAAAGACGTCTGCCGTTTAGACGTCTTTTTTGTTGACTTATTTATGAAACTAAATTATAGGCCAAAGCTGGCAATTTCCGCATACAAATCATCCGGCCTGAATTGCCGTGCCGGCTCCACCGGCAGTTCAATACACACCGTACAACCCTCGCCCGGCTGGCCGCTGACCAGCATTTGGCCGCCATGCAGCCGTACAATGGACTGGCTGATACAGTTACCGATACCAGAGCCGTCCGGTTTGGTGGTGTGATATAACTCAAAAAAGCGGGCCGCCTGCTCCGCGTCCAGGCCAACACCGTTATCCTCCACCAACAGGCGCACAACGCCGGCTGCTTTGTCAAACTGCGTGCTGATCCGCACCCAACCTCCCGGCTGGCCTTTCTGCAAAATGGCCGCCCGACTGTTATCCAAACAGTTTTGCAAAACCTGTTTAAGGCGCTGTTTATCCATTTTAATCTGCGGGATATTCTCCGCCAGACTGGTTTGCAGCTTGAGCATATTAAGTGTGAAATTCGTCTGCTGCTCTCGGGCCGTTTCCTCCACCAACTGGTTCAGCGAGGCCGCCCCAACGGCATTGGGCGAGTTGCCAGCCTGCAAAAAACTATTAAATTGGGCGACAGTGTCCTGCAAATCCGCATACAATTTAGGCAAACTTTCTATATAAACATTTTGCAGTTCACACTTCTTCATTACCACCTGAACGCTGCCGCTCAAACTCATCAGCATATTTTTAGCCGCATGCACTAACTCATTAGCCTGCGCTATCTGGTTTTGTTTCTGGATGAAATTGTCAAGCCGGGCGGCCCGCCGCAGACTATCGTCAAAAATCAGCAGCGCCGCCAGCTTCCGTCCGCTATTGCTGCGCAGGGGACGCACAACGACCTGCCAGGGGAAATCGCTTCCGGGCAGGTTGAACTTCCCTTTCCAGGCCCGTGGGCTGCTCAAAGCGTCTTCCAGCGCCAAAAACTCCCCCAGTGTATCCGCATCCGGATTATTTTTATCAAAGCCCAAAACAGCAGTCGCCGGTTGGTTTAAAACCGCATCTCGCGTTTGATGTAAAACCTGCTGCAAACAAGCGTCCGTAGCCGCCAACACTGTCCCGTCATTATCCAAAAGCAGCAAAGGTGATGAAAGCGCTGACATTATTTGTAACAGCATACTCTCGCAATCACTCATCCAACACTCAATCCTCTCCAGTTTATTCTTGGCATTTTTTACCATTTATCATCATTATAAGATTCTTAAATATATTTTTCTAAAACATTTTGGTAAAACCTGCCAGACTTTTCCAGATAAATTCGACTAATTGCCCGTAAATAACCTAAAAAAAGACACCTAATCGACCAATGCCGGCGTTAAAACCGTTTCGTAATCAATATAGCCGTCCTGATAGGTTATCCGGCAGGAACCATACAAATCAGTACGCAAAACCGGCACGCCCCGCTCCTGCCAATATGCGACAACCTCCGTGCCAGGGTGGCCATAGCTGTTATCACGCCCCACGGAAATAAAAACCGCCTCCGGCGTGAAAGCGGCATACCAATCCTCGGCATAACTATACCGGCTGCCATGGTGCGGCAGCTGCAAAACCTCGATATCGGCACAATCCAGATCTTGCACGGCCAAAGTCATTTCATCGCCCACCAGGTCGCCGCAGGTCAGCAAATCAAAATCCTGATAACTGATTTGCAAAACCAGCGAGCCGTTATTAACCGCCTCCCCGACAAACTGCGCCCCAGGGGACGGAGCCAAAACCCTGATTGAAAAATTATCAGAAAAGTTAAAGACGTCGCCAGCCGCCACCGAAACAACCGGAATATCCCGCTCCCCAGCCTGCGCTAAAAGCTGCGCCTGGTTGGCGCTGTCTATATAACCGGAAAAAACCGCCAGATAGTCAACCCGGATTTCGTCCAGAACCGCAAAAAGCCCGCCGATATGGTCAATATCAGGATGGGTGTTAAACACCATATCCAACCGGCCAATCCGCTGGGCTTTCAAATAAGGCACAACCACATATTCGCCCATGGCCTCCGGATTTTCCGGCCGGCCGCCAGCGTCAATCAAAACATTGCAGCCGTCCGCGCTAACCAGCAGCGCGTCGCCCTGGCCAACATCCAACACCGTCAACGTTATATAGCCCCGGCTGCTTCCACCGCCAGGCAGCAGCAGCACCAAAATTGCCGCTGCCAGACAAACCAGCGCCGCCAACCTGTTTTTTTCGTTCATCTGCTTATACCAAGGCTAAACCTCAACCTGGTCCTTTAACTGTTCATAAATTTTTTCACCGATACCCTTAACGCCCAACAGTTCCTCCGGATAACGAAAACCATGATGCTCCAGGCGATAATCAATAATTGCCTGCGCCCGGCCGGGGCCAATATTCGGCAGCTGCTGCAATTCCTCCAGCGTGGCCGTGTTTAGGTTCAGCCGCCCGTCCGCCAAAGATTCTGCCGTCTGGTTCATCAGCCAGGGCGCCGCCGAATCAGCCTGCGCCAAATCCGCAACAAAATAGCAATCCCCCTGCTCCGGTTTATGCGCCAAGTCCCAAGCCGAAACATCGCCGTTTCGCTGAACGCCAAGGCAAGCCAAAAACTCCCGCATCTCCATATTCTGCGGTATGGCATAAAATCCCCGCATTTTTGCCGCTCCACTGACCGCCACAATCACGCTGCCAGCCGGCTTTTCCGCGTTAAACCCAGCTACCGCCACCAGCCGCTCTGCATTATAGGGCGGCAAAAGCCCGGCCTGATAAGCCGCATATTGGGCGTACAGACCATAAAGCAGCAGAGCCAGCAAAACCAAAGCTGTCCAGAATCTTTTATTCAGCTTTTTGTTTATACTCATCCTGCGGCGGCACATACACCAACAAATCCTCTATATTGCAATTAAAAACATGGCAAAGCCGCGCCAACACGTCTATATCAAGACGCGTAATCGTATTATTGCAGTATTTTTTAATCTGCAACCGCTGCATTCCCGTTTGTTGAGACAGTTTGCTTTTGCTCAGTTCGTGTTCTTCAAGTAGTTCTTGCAAACGAATTTTAATATCGCCAAATTCATACATATTTTATTTCACCTGCTCCAATTCTCCAGTTAACCGGTCCTGTTTATAAATTATATTACCGGTACTGCTAATTAAATATTCGCCCACATAGGCGTTAGTGTTGGTTTTTTCGTCCAGTGCATAGACATAAAACTTGCGATAGATCTTGCCGTCGATAACCACGCTGCCCTCCTGGTTATAAACGTGATAGGCATCCATAGATTCGCCGGGCAATCCCAAATCAGACGGCTTTTGCGCCTTGATATAATCCAGCGCACCCTGGCTGGTCAAAGTCGGCTCCTGCGGAAAAGCGGCCTGCGGGCAGCTTACGGCAATTACCGATTCGCCCTTAGCCGTCCAGCTGATAGCAAGCTGAAAAAGCCTGCCCTCCGCGCCGGCCTCTCTGGCCAGCAAGATTGCGCCGTCGGTCATTGGCGGCAGTTCCTCGCCTTCTTCAGCGTCTTTTTTATCATCTGATTTCTTATCATCAGATTTATCTTCGGCTGATTCTTGATTTTCCGCATCAGCCGCCGCGCCGCCAAAATCAGGCTGTTCCTCCAGCTTTTTATACTCCTCGTCTACCAGAATAAAGCCCTCTTCTTCGGCTTGCAACGCCGCCACATACTGCTGCAAGGCCGCCGGAGTAACCCCGGTATATTCATAAACAGCCGTCGCATCAATAGGCACAGCCTGCGGCTCTGCCGCTTCGTCTTTGCCGTCAGCCGAATTTTCATCACCCATTGGCTCATCCTCCGCCGGTTCGTCCCCGTCTTCCTCCGGAAGTTGGATATTTATGGATTTAATTTTGCCGCCCTCCGTCAAGAAACCATCTAAAACAATCGTACTTTCATCAGCAATTATGTAGGCCGCCGGTGGCTGCAACTCCTCGCCGCCGGGCCAAAAGAAATGAAATCCTGCGCCGCCGGCCGCCGCCAACACCAAAAGCAGTGGAATAACCACTTTAAGATTAAGCCGCCTTTTGCCCTGCTGCTCTGCGCCCTCAGCCTGGCCTTTTTTGCCCGCCTTAGCCTGTTGTTTTTTGGCTGCTGCCGCTTGTTTGGTTTGTCGCTTTTTGGCCTTGGCCTCCTGCTTTTCCTTTTTCTTTTTACTTTTGGCTTCCTTTTTTTCCTGCTTTTTTTTATTTTTAGCCTCCAGCTTTTGCGCTTTGGCCTCCAATTTTTTCGCGTTATCCTTCTTTTTCATTTTCGTTCCCACTTTCTGCGCTTGTTTATCTGTTTTTCTGCCCAATTAGTTAAAAAGGCGTTCTGCGGGGCCTCGCCATAGCGCCCGTTATGCACGTCGCTGACTAGCCTACCGTCCCGCAGCATAACCACCCGCCGGCGCATAATGTTTACATACTGACTGGCATGAGTTGCCATCACGATTGTAATGCCCCGATTGTTTAACTCATTAAGCAAATACATAATATCCCAAATATTATCATCATCAAGATTAGCTGTCAGCTCGTCCAAAATCAAAATTTGCGGGCTGTTCACCAAAGCTCGGGCCAGCTCCACCAGACGAACTTCTCCCAACGACAAATCCGCGGGAAAACAATGCTCCACCCCCTGCATACCAACCAGCGCCAAAGCCTTGGCCACCGCCTTATCCCATTTAACCCGCTTGCCCACAGCACGCGCGGCCAGCGCCATAAAGAGATTTTCATAAATAGTGCGCTTGCGCAAAAGCTGTGGCTCCTGCCAGACATAACCAAAACAGCGGCGCAGACGAAATTGCAACGGCCCAAAATAATAGCCCATATTCTTATCGCCCAAATAAGCCGAACCGGAGTCTGGCCGCAAATCACCGCCCAACATCCGCAAAACAGTAGTTTTACCGGCGCCGCTGCTGCCAATGAGAAAAACAAATTCGCCCTGTTCAATGGTCAGATTAATATCCTGCACCGCCAGCAGTTTCTTTTTTTCCAGCTTATAATATTTTGTTGCCCCTTCAAGCCGCAAATCGGGCATTATTCCAGCCACCCCTTAATTTTGCTACTGGACACCCAGCCTTATTAATGCTATAATATTGCTAAAGCATTTCTATTATATCATATTTAAAACTGAAAGTCATCACTATTTTTTATAAAAAAGGAAAAAAATATGCGACAAACCAAACGACATACCTTGCGAATTGTTTTGGCAGTTATCCTGTTGGCCGCCCTTTGTATCGGCGGTATGGAACTAATTGTCTGCCGGCTGGCCGCGCCGGAACTTTACGCCGAAATCACTGCGCCGGTTAAGCAGCAGATTGCCGACCAACGCGACCGTCTGTTAGAGTTTAACCAAAACTTTTTTGATAACATTACTCTGGCAGCCGAAAATATCACGCAGCAAACAGCCAGCATTGCCCGCGCCGTTGAAGAGGCGCAACTGCCCCCCGCCGAGGATGACCTGCCCCTGCCGCCGGCGCCCCTGGCCGGCGATCCCTCAATCACCAGCCTGATAGAGATTGACGGGCAGTATTATCTAACCGGAACCGAACCACAGGTTGTCTATTATAACCAAAAAGACGAACCCTGGGCCAGCCAAAACTACGGAACCGATCCCATAGCCGGCTATGGCTGTGGGCCAACGGCGCTGGCCATGGTGGTTTCCACCTTTCGGGAAGAAAACGTTAACCCGGCGGAGATGGCACAGTTTTGCGCCGATTGCGGTTATTGGGCCAGCCGGCAGGGTTCCTATCTTTCTATTGTGGCAGGCGTGGCGGAATCATACAGTATCAGTTATTCCGGCGTTACGCCGGAGAATTATGATCGGGAGAATTTAATCGCCCGCCTGTCTGGCGATGAACTGGGCATCGCCCTGATGCGCAAGGGCCACTTCACCAGCAGCGGACATTTTATTGTGTTGCGCGGCGTAACCGCCGACGGAAAAATTCTGGTATCCGATCCGGCCAGCCTGGAGCGTAGCCTGACGCCCTGGGACCTGGATTTAATTATGAGCGAGCTTTCATACAGCCGCTCCGCCGGCGCGCCGCTGTGGCTGCTATCCTACAATAAAGCTGAATAAGCACTTTAAACTATCATATAAAAATCCCTCCAACGCCAGCCGGAGGGATTTTTATGACATTTTTTATTGACTATTTTTCTTCGTCCTCTTTAGTTTCGCCCTCAACCTCAACATATTCCGCATCGTTAGAGAACACCGCCGCGTCGCAAACCGGGCAAACAACCTCAATCGGCTCGTCGGCTTCTAAAATATCCGAGCTGAAACAAACGGTTTCATGACAATTCGGACAGGTAACCTCCACATAGTCCTCGTCTTCGTCGTCGCAGCAACAATCATCATCATCACAATCGCAGTCACCATCGCAACAGCAATCGTCGTCCTCGCCGTAAACTTCTTCTTCAACCTCGGCCAAATCCTCATCCAACTCATCAACATAATCATAGATTTCGTCCAGATCAGCGGATAAGTCAGCAACTTCATCAGCCATATCGGCCAAAACCTCCAATATGGATTTCAGCAGCTTGCCTTCCTTTGTAGCCTCGTCCAACTCCATACCCTGAGCCAAGCCCTGCAAAAAGACAACCTTTTCTTTCAGTTCACTCATAAGCGCAAACCTCCTTTTGAAAATTTTCAGCATATACACCTGCCGAACCAAAACATTTATAAGAATATGCCCATATATCCATATAATATACAATTAGCAAACGGGCATTATTCCATATAAACTAAAAACATATCAGCAAAATCTGCTAACATAACTAATTAAACCCGCTCGATATACTCGTTGGTTTCGGTGTTCACCCGGATAACATCGCCCTCGTTAATGAAAATCGGTACTTTAACAGTTGCACCGGTATCCGTAACCGCAGGTTTGGTGCCGCCGGTGGCCGTTGCGCCGGGGATGCCGGGATCGGTCTGTACCACGGTAAGTTCCACCTGCGGCGGAAAATCCACGCCCAAAATCTCGCCCTTAAAGAACAGAATATACAAATCCATATTTTCTTTCAAATATTTCAGTTTCGGGCCAATTTGATCCCCCGTCAGCGACATCTGATCATAGGTCTGGTTATCCATAAACACATAATCGCCGTCGTTGTACAGATACTGCATCTGTTTGCGCTCCAAATGCGCCTTCGGCACTTTTTCACCGGCCGCAAAAGTACGCTCCACCACGCCGCCGGTGCGAACATTCTTCAGCTTTGTACGCACAAAAGCCGAACCTTTGCCAGGCTTAACGTGCTGAAAGTCAACCACAATAAAGGCGTCGCCGTCCAAATCAATGGATACGCCGTTTCTAAAATCATTACTGGAAATCACAAATATTACCTCCTGCCTTTTATAAATAAGCACAAAAACCGAACATGCAAACGCCGGAATTTGTGCTTACAGTTTTTTTAACGAATATCCTTAATACGAGCAGCCTTACCGGTGAGGTTACGCAAATAATACAGCTTAGCCCGACGAACCTTGCCGCGCCGCATAACCTGAATTTTGGCCAATTTGGGAGAATGTACGGGGAAAGTTCTTTCCACGCCAACGCCATAGCTGACTCTGCGCACCGTAAAGGTTTCGCGGATGCCGCTGTTCTGGCGTTTAATCACCACGCCCTCATACTGCTGGATTCTTTCCTTGCCGCCCTCAATAACACGCACCGAAAGACGAACCGTGTCGCCAGGCTTAAATTCCGGAATATCATCCCGCAGTTGTTCTTTTTCCAATTCTTCAATCACGTTCATTGTTTTCCTCCTTAACTTCCCGAAACGTTCATACCCGGCCCAATCGGGCCGCGGCAGCGGATCGTCCGTCCATTCATATTGTCCCGGCCTGAATGTTGGCCTAAAATACTTATTTATTTTAACACATCCGCCAGTCTTTGGCAAGCCCTTTTTGGTAATTTTTTAATCTTCCGGCGAATCATTTTCATTTTTTTGAATCTCATTGGTAATTTGGTTCTGCAAACTGGCAGCAAAACGCTGGAAACGCTCCCGATCCAGTTCATCCACCATCTCTTTAAGCTCGGCAGGCGAAAAATAGTATTTTTCACCGCAAAACCGGCAAACCAGCTCCGTTGGCTCGTCCGCCTCGGCCTTTTCCTGCCAGAGTTCTTTCAGCTGCTTATAGCCCAGGCTCAACAAAGCGCCGCGCAGCCGCTCCCGGCTGCAAGAACAGCGATAAACCAGCGGCCTGCGCTCCAACTCCCGCCAGGGCACGCCCAACATAACTTCGTTGGCCATTTCCTCCAGGGTCAGACCGTCGGCCACCATCTGGCTGACCGGCAGCAAATTGCTGATATTTAATTCCAGCTGCTTGATAACCATTTCATCAGCATGCGGCAAAACCTGAAGCAAAAAACCACCGGCCGCATCCACACAGCCGCCCGGCGCAATCCGCACCCCCAAACCGACCGCCGCCGGCGTTTGCTCGGATTCTAAATAATATTGAGTAATATCGTCGCCAATTTCGCCGGTTACCAAATCTACCGTTCCGGAATAAGGTTCGCCAAAGCCCATATCCTTAATCACCGTCAGCGTGCCGCGGCCAACCGCGCCGCCCACATCCAGCTTACCGTCCGCCCGGCGGGCAATATCCACCTGTGGATTAGCCACAAAACCGCGCACCGCGCCGTCTGGCTCCGCCACCACCGCCAAACTGCCCAGCGGGCCGTCGCCATTAATGCGCAAAGTAACGCTGTCGCCCTCGCCTTTCAAATTCAGGCCGAAAAACACCCCGGCGGTCAGCAGCCGCCCCAGAGCGGCGGCGGCCACGCTCCAGGCGTCATGGCGTTTGCGCCCCTCCTCGCACAGATTGGTAGTTTTGGCCAACCAAAGCTTAACGCTGCCGTCTTCGCTGACGCCGCGCAAACAATAATCCTGCTGTTCTTCCATTCATAACACCTCGAAATCTTACCGTTTTATTTCAACAGATTATACTTAAGCACCACCTCACGGGTGTCCCGCGCAATCATCAGTTCCTCGTTGGTGGGCACCACATAAACCTTAACTGCCGATTCCGATGTGGAAATCAACTTGAAATCCTGTTCTGAACTGTTAATCTCCAAATCCAGTTCCACGCCGATATAACGCAGCCGCGCGCAAACGTCTTTGCGCATCTGGGCGTCGTTTTCGCCCATACCGGCGGTGAACACCAGCGCGTCCACGCCCTCCAGCAGCACCACATAACCGCCAATCAACTTAATCAGTTCGTGATAGAGCATATCCACCGCCAATTTGGAACGTTTGTGGCCGTTGCCCAGCGCCTTGCGAATATCGCGCATATCGCTGCTGATGCCGGAAATCCCCAGCAGCCCACATTCTTTGTTCAGATATTCACTCAGGCGTTGAGGAGTCCAGCCCTCCTGCTCCAACAAAAACGAGGCTATCGAAGGATCAATCGTACCGCAGCGCGTTCCCATCATCAGTCCCTCCAGCGGCGTAAAACCCATTGAAGTGTCAATAACCCTGCCGCCCTTAATCGCCGCCAGGCTGCTGCCGTTGCCAATATGGCAGGTGATGATTTTGGTATCCTCCCTGGGCTTATCCAACAGGCCGATAACCTGGCCGCACACATAAGCGTGCGAAGTACCATGGAAACCATAACGCCGTATATTATGCTTTTTATACATATCATAGCCGATTGGATACATATAAGCCTCCGGCGGCATAGTTTGATGAAAAGCCGTATCAAACACGCCTACATTGGGTACGCCGGGCATTTCCTCCAAGCAGGCCTGCACGCCCAACAGCGCCGGCGGATTATGCAGCGGCGCCAACGTATTCAATCTGGCCAGCTTTTTGAGATTTTCCGGCGTCAGCTCCACCGCCTCGCTGAACAAATCCCCGCCGTGCACAATGCGGTGGCCCACCGCGCTGATCTCGCTCAAATCATGGATCACGCCCAGGTCGGAATGTGTTAAAAGCGTAATCACCATGGCCAAAGCCTCACGCGAGTTTTTCAGCTCACACTCGATAGTATCTTTCTTTTTGCGGTGTTCAATACCCAGACTGGTTTCCATTTCCAGATAAACCGTATGCTCCACATAAGAATCCGCCAGGCCGATTTTATCAGCCACGCCCTTAGCCAGAGCGCGCTCCGTATTTGTGTTAAAAAGCTGATACTTCAAAGACGAGCTGCCGGAATTTAATACCAAAATTAACATTTTTTAACCTCCTCAAGCGAAACAACATTTTTTTTACCTATTGCCGCTTTCGGGGGCATATTACCGCCCATGCAGCCATATTCTGTTAAATATAAAACCTGCCGCCAGGCAGCGCGGCTTATAATTTATGATAAAAAATGCTGAACCTATTTAGAATCATCATCTCCCTGACTATCTTCTGGACAATGCTAAGCGCGCCACAGGCGGCGCTGCTGGCCGCCCAGGGGGCGCTGGGCAGTTGGTGGCGCAACGTTGTGCCCGCCCTGCTGCCCTTTTTTATTCTGACGGAATTTTTAAGCCGCAGCGGCTTTATCCGCGCATTGAGCGTCTGGTTGGAGCCGATTATGCAGCCGCTTTTCCGGCTGCCCGGCGCGGCGGCGCTGGGCATTATTCTGGGCTTTTTTGCCGGCTCGCCCACTGGCGGCGCAATCGCCGCCCAACTCCGCGCCCAGAGGTTAATCAGCCGCAACGAGGGCGAGCGTCTGGTGGCCTTTTGCAACAACGCCGGCCCGCTCTACATTATGATTACCGTAACCGCCGCCCTTAACCAGCCGGCCCTCGGCGTTTGGCTGGCGCTGGCGCATTATCCGCTGAATCTGCTCTGGGGCTTTCTGCTGCGCTTTTGGGCGGAGAAAAAAACCGCGCCTATAACCAGCCGCCGCTCCGCCGGCAAATTGCTGCTGGCCGGCTGGCAGGCCGCTTTCAGCCGCCAGGCCACGGTTCAGCCCCTAAGCCAAATGCTCAAAGAGAGTTCTCTCAAAGCCCTGACCAACATCGGCATGATCGGCGCTTTTATGCTGATTTTCAGTCTGCTGCTGCTAACCTTGCAGCAAACCGGCCTTTTGGGCCTGTTGCAGCTGGCCCTGCGCCCGCTCTGCCAATGCTTTGGTCTGCCGGAGGATATTCTGCCGGCTTTAAGCAGCGGCTTTTTTGAAATGACGCTGGGCATTGACCGCCTGGCCGCAGGCAGCGCGCCTTTGCAGGCTAAATTAATCGGCGCCGCCGTCATATTAAGCTGGAGCGGCCTTTCCATCCACACCCAAATTGCCGGCGTACTCAACGAAACAGATTTAACCCTCAAATATTATCTGCCCTGCCGTCTGCTGCACAGCCTGGCCGCGCCGGCGCTGCTTTTAGCCGGTCTGAAACTTGGCTTAATCAGCTTAAACAGCAGCACACTGCCTCAGTTTTTCAACATACCCAGCCCCTGGCAGGCCTTGAGTTTTTGGCTGCTGGGCAGCCTGCTTGCGCTGCTGGCTCTGCTGGCCTGTTCCTTTCTGGTTGTGCTGACCTCCCGGCGGCGTTAGTTATTAGCTTTTACGGCTAATCTCAAAACTGTCGCGGGTGGTTTTAACCGCGTCCATCACCTTGTCCAAATTGCCCTCCAAATGCGCCAGCAGGCTGTTTATGTAGGCCTCGGCGTCGCCGATAATCTGGTCCGACTGCTCGTTGGCCTTGTTCACCATACTTTCACAATATTCCTTGGCCTGGCTGATTATTTTTTCCGCCTCCTGCTGTGCCATTTGAACAATTTCGGTTTCCTGCACAATTTTTTCCGCCTGGGCGCGGGCGTCGTCCAGCATTTTTTTGCCCTGCGCCTCGATACTCTCCAAAATTTTGTCGCTTTGTTCCAAAACCTGTTTAGCCTGTTTCATCTCTTCCGGCAAAATCGCGTTAATTTTGTCGATAGTTTCCAGAATAAAATCGCCCTCGGCCATAATTTTGCCGGTTAACGGCACGCGCGAGCATTTTTCAATATAGGTTTCCAAATCTTG
This sequence comes from uncultured Bacillota bacterium, assembly GCA_948907985.1. Taxonomy (GTDB): domain Bacteria; phylum Bacillota; class Dehalobacteriia; order UBA4068; family UBA4997; genus Avidehalobacter. The sequence continues at coordinate 3,505 of CAQWMM010000024.1, read as the reverse complement.
CAGCAAAACGCCAATATCGGCATTGCCCAAGCCGTCGTTTTCGGTAAAATCCATTGTTTGCGCCTCCCTAAAATGATTAGTTTTGTAATTCCCAATAATATACGGCCGTATCACCATACACCCGATTTTTTAACTGCCGCCAACGCGGATCGGCCAAAAGTTCCGGCTGTCTGGCGGCTGTTTCCAACATCACCAGCGCGCCGGGGGCCAAAAAGCCCTCACGCAGCAGCAGCGGTTCAATTTTTTCTATCAAGCCCTGATTATAGGGCGGATCCAACAATACTATATCAAAAGACTTCTTATTAAAAAAAGATTTCTTTTCCGCCTCATCCGGCCAATGCTGCAATTTTTGCTCAGCCGCGCCGCCAAGCAGAATTGCCCTGTCCGCAAAACCCAGCTTGCGTAAATTTTCCTTAATCACCAGCTGGGCCGGCCTGGCCTGCTCGCAAAAAACCGCGCCGGCCGCTCCGCGCGAGAGCGCCTCCAAACCCAGCGCGCCGCTGCCGGCAAAAGCGTCCAGAACATAGGCCCCCGCCAAAAACGGCGTAAGCGCGCTGAAAATAGCCTCGCGCACCCGGTCGGTGGTCGGCCGGGTATTGCGCCCAGCCGGGGCTTTGATAATTTGTCCATGGGCAGTGCCCGCAATTATCCGCATAATTAATCACTCTTTGGCTATTCCGCTTTGACAATTTCCGTAAAGTCAGACCAATCCTCTACCTTAAACGCTCTAATATCGCGCACGCTTTTTCTAAACCAGTCAATACTGGATAGTTTATTGATAGCTTTGTAGACTGTCGTCAAACTATTTTTTTCGCTGTGGTTTATATAAACGCTGCCCTGCGTCCATTCAAAGCCAACAGCCTCCAACTCCTGCCGGATTTCGTCATAGGCATGATTATACATTTCGCCATACTGTTTCTTTAAATCATCTATTTTCAAATCAAAAGCTATTGCATACATAGTTTATCGCCTCAATTTTTGTTAAATTATTGTTTATTTCTATGCCCAAACCAGTCAATCGGCGCCGCCCAGTTCCAAAAACAATCCGCCGCCGCAAAAAGCAACAAACACCAGACGTATAGAGGCCAGTTATCCATAATATAATTGCCCAGCGGCAAATGCTCCGCAAAAAAGGTCTGCGCCAAATCCTGCGCCACAAAAAGCAGGCCGGAGTATATCAGAAAATGCCGCCGAACAGCCGCCAAAATTTTTTTAGCCATGGTTATCTCCTTTTATTATAACATAGAAAAGGTGATTTTGTAAAATAGAAAAATTTGTAAAAAGCAAAAGCATAAAAATTAGTATAAAACAGGCCCTTTGGCATAAACTAAAGCCAGATTATCTTTCAAGCAGATAATCTTCCTCTCCCAAATTCTATCGGCGCTGCCTGGCGGCGCCGATAACTGTTTTAAACCTGTTCAATCTGCTTTTTGGCCTCATACATCGCGGAACGCTGGCACATCTGGCAAATGATAACCGGTTTTTTGCCATTGCGAATATCCTCAAAATCCTTGTTCATCTTATTAATTTCCATTTTTTTGCCACACAGAGCACAACGAATTTCCATAATTCATCAACCTTTCGTTTTGCAACGCTTAATTTAAACGCATAAAAAGCTAAATATAATAAAAAATAATATAAAATACGCTGTTCTATTATTCGCTAAACAGTATCTTTCTTCCTCCTAAAAATAGCAGCGTAAATTTTTTATTTTTGGAGGTTTATATGAATTATGACAACAACCTGCTCCGGCAGGCCCAGGCCCTGGATATGGCCACCGAGGCGCACCAGCTTTTGCGCGGCGACTCGCCGGATAATCCGGAGGTGCCGGGGGTTCGGCACACCCAGCGCTCTTTTGCCGCCGGGACAATTAACACGATTGAAATTTTAGACGCCCAGGGCGCAGAGCTGATGGGGCGCGACGAGGGCGTTTATATTACTATTGAAGTGCCGGAGCTTAAAAACAATCTCAACGACACAAACAGCCAGCTGCTGCCAATCAGCGCCGCCCTGGCCGAGGCTATCGCCGGCGTGCTGCCGGCTGATTTGCCGCCCGAGGCCGCGGTGCTGGTGGTGGGGCTGGGCAACTTCCAAACCACCGCCGATGCTATCGGCCCCAAAACCATCTCCTATATTCAGCCGACCAGGCATTTCTATCAGCAGGACTGGGCCGCAGAAATCCGCCCGGTGGCGGCAATCAGCCCCGGCGTGGTGGGCAACACCGGCATAGAAACCGCCCGGCTGATCAAAGGCGTAACCCAGCAAATTAAACCTGGCTGCCTGATTGTGGTGGACGCTCTGGCCGCTCGCAGTATCAGCAACATTATGAGCAGTATTCAAATCTGCAACACCGGCATCCGGCCCGGCTCCGGGGTACAAAACCGCCGTCAGGCCGTCAATCAGGCCTATCTTGGCGTGCCGGTAATCGCCGTCGGTATCCCAACGGTGGTGCACGGAGCCACTATCATCCGCGAAAGCGCCGATCTATGTTTGCAGCGGCTGGCCACCGAAGCGCCCAATTTGGCGGACGAACTGGTGGAAACCCTGCTGCATCCCTTTGCCGACAGTCTGGTTGTAACGCCCAAGGAGGCCGATTCACTGGTACCCCTGGCCGCCAAGATCATTGCCGCCGGAATCACCCGCGCTCTGCACCCGGCGGCGGACGAACAGAACTTCAGCCAGTATATGCAAAATATCTGAACAAAGTTTCCGCCAAAAATTGTCAGCAAATTTTAAGAATATCCACAATCAAACGGTACAATACTAACAATGCTTTTGAAAAACACAAAAGCAAACAGTCGCCGTAAATTTTTTCAGTTGGTTGAAAATGCTTTTGCAAGCACCGGGAAAATGCGCGGCGGCCTGATCACTGTAAAGCAAGGAGGTGGAAACGATGGAAAACAAAGCAGTTCTGAACCAGTTCAAAACTGAAGTTGCCAACGAGTTGGGCATCAACAACTACGAACAGATTGATAAAGGCCAACTGACTTCTCGTCAGAACGGTTATGTCGGCGGCAACATGACTCGTAAAATGGTAGCCTTTGCCGAACAGGCAATCGCTCAGGGTCAGACAGCAGCCATTAACAGTGCGGCGCAGACAGAGCAGATCAAATAACTTCTCATTGTCTTAAATTGTTTTAACAAATCTTAAAAATGTTTCAAAGTGTCTTAAAGTATTTGCCCTGACAGGCAAACAAAACTAAAATGTAATAGAGCCGTTAAAATCAGCGGCTCTATTATTATGCCTGAAAATATTCTGACTGCAAATATTCTGCTATTTAGCCAGCAACAGGCGCGCGCCCAGCGCCAAAAGCACAATCCCCGCCGCCTGCCACAGAGAAAAACTCGTTTTCTCCAGCCCAAACAGGCCCAGCCAGTCAATCAGGGCCGCTGTGCCAACCTGGCCGACAATAATAGCAGTGGTGGCCGGGGCCGCGCCCAGCCGGGCAATGGAAACCATCACCCCATAAATTATCACCACGTTAATCAGGCCGCTTAAATAGCC
>CAQWMM010000023.1:3074-33639 GCA_948907985.1 uncultured Bacillota bacterium | reverse complement strand
AAAGCATAGTCAGCAACCTCAGTTACACTATCTGGAATCGTATAACTACCTAAATAGTCATAACAATATAAATACTGAATTAAACGTGTTTTCTCTTTATTAAAAAGAACTACATCGTTTTCACCATAGTCCACAACAAAATTGGGATTATCTCCTGTAAATTTAATTTTTTCATAAATTGAATTATACAAGTTAGAACAGCCAGCAAATACCCTATCACCAATTTCGGTAACACTATCAGGAATTTCAATCTCTTCAAGATTACTACAATTAGAGAAAGCTAGACTACCAATACCAGTAACACTATCTGGAATAGTTATACTGTTTAACCCAATACAACCAGAAAATGCAGAATTACCAATATGAGTTACTCCATCCTCTATAATAATCTTATTTATCTGGCCTAAATAAGCATCATATGGTGGGTGCTCCGTATTCTTTGTATAAGTATAATCCGCCATTACCCCAGTACCACTGATAGTCAGCGTGTTGGTGTCATCCAACACCCAAGTTACATTGTCGCCCTCCGCTCCGCACTCGCCGCTATCAACAACAGCAGACCACGCCGCGGGCGCCATACTCAACGCCAACAAAAACGCCAGCGCCAGCACAGCAAAAATTTTCTTCTTCATTATAAATAAACCCTCCTTAAAAATAATCCTGGCAGCCAAACAGGCTTTGGGGGCAGCGAATGAGCCGCCCCAGCCGCCCTTTTTGACCGCCGGGATAATAAAAATGCGCGCGCAGACATAAACTTTGCCCACACACGCACAGAAAACCCCTTTTTAAGGAGGGGATTAAACTTCTAAACAGCAACAGCACAACCGCAAAAAACGCTTGCTAAAAAAAGCCGATTATATTATACTAAATATGCGGTACTGCGCTAGATATAAAAGCAGTTGTGTATGGCTAGTTGTGGTAGCCTGCATAGGGGTTCTGCGGTATTGCGAGTACCACAGTCCCTGCCGCTTTTTTTATTATCCGGCTGATTCTATTATAAACCCTATGGAAAATTTTAGCAAGGTTTTTTTTGAGAAAACATCTAAAAATGTAAAAAACTGACTGACGCCTTTTGCTGTCAGTCAGTTTTTTTGCTTATTCTTCTAGCCCGCCAAGCTTTTTAATCACGCCGCAGGCGATTTTTTTGCCGGAATTACCCGACGGTTGAGTAGTAAAATCATCTGGCTGGTCATGTATAATAACCGTTCGCCCAACAATTTCATCAACACAAAAACGATTGGTCAAAAAGGCCGAAACAGCCAATCCGGCATTCCCAAACAGCGGCGGCAAATCGCCGGTATGGTATGGATGCGGGCAATCCTGCAAATTCAAATGCGTTCCAGCATCGGCAAAGGGATCGTCCGCATTGCCTCCGCAATCAGTTCCCGTGTGAATATGAAACCCAAAAATTCCCTCATAACAGCTTCGCTGCGCATCTGGCAGACCGCAGACCTCGGCAAATACAATTACGCCCTCATCGGTTTGATAAAACAACACCGTACCCAATATATCCGGATATTTGGCGCTCCCTTTAATAACAGCAGCCGCCTGAGCCCGACCGCACAAAACCGAGGCCAGGCGCACGCTTGCATGGCCATAAAACAACGCCCCATTATTCATATAACATACCCCCTTGCAACCAGCGCTTAATATAAAAGAATATGCCGCGCCAAGCAAAAGGTTACTGCATAAGTTTGTCCAACGAATCAAAACACAGAATATAATCTGACCAATTGACCGCAACCGTAGCATATTGACAAACACCCAAGCACAATATTATATTTCACATAGATACTATTCAACGTTCTTTTTAAGCTGCTCAAATGCAGCCTTAATCTTAGCGGCCATCAGTTTTCTTCTTTCCACCAGAAAATCCTCATACGTCATATTCTCCCAACCATGCGGTAAGGCGTTTTCTTTCTCCATACATAGTATATCATCTTCAGATTTGCCCTCACAAACAACCGGATAGTATACAGAGGGAGCGTCGTCAAAAATACTCATATTATCTTTCCAATCAATAAAAGCATAATTAGCCATCTGATTAATTTTGGAATCTGTATAGCCAAGACCTTTCAGATATTTTTTAGGAAACAAATGATGTTTCTCCAAAGACTTCCTTTTGCCGTCAACCCCCAGCTCAAACAATTTTGAAACCAACAAGCTGCTTTTAGAAAACAAAATTTTAGTATTCATAATATTCAAAGAAGCAACATAGGCATTCCAGGCATTGTTGCCGCGCCCGGATACCGCTAAACCACCAGAGCCAACCAGAGTAATCTCAAAATAATCATTCGTTAAACGTTCATTTATTCTGGATAAAATAAATTCCTTATATTCTTCAAATGTATTAAGCTCTTTGATACTATTTAACTGATTTTCAACGATAGCCTCAAAGGAACCTGTATAAAAGGAAACTAAAGTTGCATAGAAAAACCATAATGAAGTAATGTGCATATTTTCATTATAAGACGCTCCAAATCTATACTTGGAAATAAGATATAGGGCATAAGAATAAAAAATTGCATTGCCAGAGAGGATCAAATCTCCTGACAAATAACCGGCATTCATAATCGCTTTTAAAAACTCATGCCAATTATGAACATCCAGCACATCCGGTAACTTCTGTTTCAAGGTTGCAAAACGCTGTTCTCTAAGTTCATCATTAACAGCGCCGCGCTTATCAAAATCTGCGCCCCTCAGCAGTTTATAACCATATTTTAACCGCGCTCTGTCAAAGGCATATGCCATAACCACACGAATTACATCTTGAGCAAACACATTAGTAATCTGATTATAAGCGGTTATCTGCCCTTTTTTAGGAAACGTCGATTCCTTGCTGAACTGTTCAATTTTTTTGCGTCCGTCATCCCAATACAATGATAAAAGCGTCAGAATAAAATCATTCTGTTTTAGCGAAACGCCGTTAGAATTGACCCTGACAAATATCTCTGAAACATCTTCCTCCTCTGCGTTAGACTTGATATCAAAAACAGGCATTGTATAATTTTTTAAATTCACAACTATATTAATATTATCCGAAATAATATCTTTTTCTTCTTCAGACAAAGTTTCACCTTTATTGGCTCGTTGCTCGGACAAATCATTAATAAAACCTTTTATAAACTTAAATGTATTTGAGGTTGTAAACAGATCGCTTATATTGTATATCCATTCCGGATCTTTTTTGGTGGCCTGATAACCAACCTCAAATTTATTATGTAATGGAGAGTAGGAAATAACAATGGCTTTTTCATCAAACTTTGAATTAATAATTTTCTTGCCTTTCATAACTGCATAAAGAGATGTTAAACGCTGCTGACCATCAATAATAACTTCTTTAGGGTAGCCATAGCTATGTTGTTCAATACCAATACAGCCTTTCTTTTCCAGAGCCGGACATTCCCACAGCATAAGATAACCTATTGGATAACCGCGCATCATAGAATCAAAAAGGTCGCGCACTTTGGAGTCTTTCCAAATAAAAGGGCGTTGTAATTCCGGCAAACCAAGCTCGCCCATATCAATTTTTTCAATCAACTGATTAACCGTCAGCGCGGTGTTATAAAAAATTTCCGACATTGCTATCCCTCCTTGATCTTCACAAAAATTTTCGTTAACTACCTATTTTACATATTGTCCGTCCACATCTCACACTGGCTAATAACCGTCTGCACGGCGTCTTCCATGCCCTCCGGCGGGTACTTATGGCTTTTCAGCAGCCGCTTAACCAGCCTGCGCATACCGGCCCGGGCGCTTTCCTTTCGCTGCCAGTCAATGGTGCGGTTTTGGCGCAGCAGCTCCGTCAGTTCCTTAGTCAGGGCAATCAATTCTTCGTGCCGGTAAAAATCTTTAATTGCCTGCGGTTTGGTTAAAGCGTCATAAAAAGCCAGTTCCTCCGCCGTTAAGCCCAGCGCCGCGCCCTCCTCATTGGCTCTGGCAATATCCTGCGCCAGTTTCAGCAGCTCCTGAATAACCTCCTCGTTAGTCAGCAAACCGTTCAAATAGCGGTTCATAGCGCTTTGGATAATCTCGCTGAATTTCTCCGATTTCACCACGTTGGTTCGCCGGTAAATTGATACCTGCTCGGCAATCAGCCGCTTCAGCAGTTCCACCGCCAAATTCTTTTCTTTCATATTGGCGACTTCTTCCAAAAACTTCTGGTCAAACAGCGAAAAATCCCGGCCAACATCAGAAAACAAATTGATGACGCCCTCGCTTTTAATGCTTTGTTTCAACAGCGCGTTTATCCGCTCATTGACCTCCGGCAAAGTAAATTTGCGTTCGCCGCCGCCAGCGGTCAGCCGCGCCAACATTGTCCGCACCGCCTCAAAGCAGGCGCACTCCCAGCGGCAAGGCTCGTCCACCAAGCTGCTGCACAGCGAAAGGGCTTGGCGCAGCAGCAGGGCCTCCTTTATGAAAACATTATGCGTCTGCTCTTTTTCCGGCCGGTCATTTTCCGCAACCCGCTTGCCCAGCAGAAAGTTGACGCCGCCGCTGATAACCCTGGCGCGCACCAAATCCGAACCGTCCATAAAAGCCGTATAATCATAGCCGTGCAGCAAATCCCGGCAAACCGCCAGTTTTTCCTGAAACTTGGCATAAGCCGTTTTGCCGATATCCGGGTCGCCGTAGTTTTGCCGGTCGCGCCCGGTGTAATCGTTCATTGCCTGTTTGAGAGCCTGGGCAATGCCCACATAATCCACCACCAAACCGCCCTCTTTATCCTCAAACACCCGGTTAACACGCGCAATCGCCTGCATTAAGTTGTGGCCGCACATCGGCTTGTACACATACATGGTAGCCAGCGAGGGCACGTCAAAGCCGGTCAGCCACATATCCACCACAATGGCAATTTTCAGCGGCGATTCGTTATCCTTAAAACGACGTTCCAACTCCTCCTTGTGCGCCTTGTTGCCGATAATCTGCCGCCAATCTTCCGGGTCGTTGTTGGCCTGCGTCATCACCACCGCCACTTTCTCCGTCCAATTTGGCCGCAGCTGCAAAATGCGCCGGTAAATCTTCATGGCGATCGGCCGGGAATAAGCCACAATCATGGCCTTGCCAGTCAGCAAACCGGCCCGGTAATTTTCGTAATGGTCGAGTATATCGTCAACCAGCGATTGAATGGTGGTGTCCGCGCCCAGAATAGCTTCCATTTGCCCCAGCTTTTGCTTGCTTTTTTCTATCACATAGGGATCGGCATTTTGCGCCAGCAAATCATATTCCGCGTCGATCAGGTGCAGTGTTGCTTCGTCCAGCTTCAAATGGATTACCCGGCTTTCATAATAAACCGGCCGAGTGGCGCCGTCCTCCACCGCTTGCGTCATATCGTAAATGTCGATATAGCGGCCGAAAACCTCCTGCGTGCTGCGGTCTTTGCTGGAAATTGGCGTGCCGGTGAAACCAATATATGTAGCGTTAGGCAGATTATCCCGAATTATACGCGCCGTACCAATAACCGTATGCGCCACGGTTTCGCCGTTTTCGTCCCGCCTGGCCAGCACCTTTTCACTCAAACCATAATGGCCGCGGTGCGCCTCGTCCGCCATAACCACAATATCACGGCGCAAAGAAAGCGCCTCCGTACCCTCTGTAAACTTTTGCATAGTAGTAAAAATTATGCCGCTGGCCTGCCGGTTAGCCAATAACTCCCGCAAATGCCGGCGGCTTTTGGCCTGTTGCGGCGTCTGGCGCAGAAAGTCGTAACACCGGGCAAATTGACCGTAAAGCTGGCCGTCCAAATCGTTGCGGTCGGTGATAACCACTATGGTGGGGCTGTTCAGCGCTGCCTGCAAAGCGTGGGCATAAAACACCATGGAAAGCGACTTGCCGCTGCCCTGCGTATGCCAGAACACGCCGCCCTTGCCGTCGGTTTCCATAGCGCGCAGGGTAGAGGCCACCGCCTTTTTCACCGCAAAATATTGATGATAACCGGCCAGAATTTTGAAAGTTTTTTCGCCGTCCAGGTTAAAACAAATAAAATTTTTGATAATATCCAGAAAACGCCGCTTTTCAAACAGCCCCTCAAAAAACGTGTCAAACTGAGCGCAGGCTGTGTTTTCATAACTGCCGTCTTTGGTCTTCCACTGCATAAAACGATCCTCGCCGGAGGTGATAGTTCCGGCCTTGGAAGTGAACAAATCGCTAATCACACAAACCGCGTTATATATGAAAAGCGAGGGGATTTCATACATATAGTTGCGCAACTGCCGGTATGCGGCGGAGGCGTCGGTTTCTTCGCGCGAGGGAGATTTTAACTCAATCACCACCAGCGGCAAACCGTTAACAAACAGCACCACGTCCGCCCGCTTTTCCGAGTTTTCAATCACCGTCCACTGGTTGACCACCACAAAGTCATTGTTGGCCGGGTTGGCATAATCCACCAGATAAACATGCTCGTTGCGCTCCTCGCCCTGCACAAACACCTTTACCTCAACGCCGTTTTGCAGATAATCCATAAAGGTTATGTTTTTTTGCAGCAGCGTGCCGGTTTCAAAATTTTTCAGCTTATAAATTGCCTCGGTTATGGCCTCCGCCGGCAAGCCGCCGTTGATTCGCTGTAAGGCCGCCAGCAATGCCTCCTCATATAGTGGGCTGTGATAATCGCGCTCAATATCCGGCCCGTGCAAATATGTATAGCCTAAATCTTCGCTGAACAGGCTGATTATGGCGTTTTCATAGTTGGCTTCGGTGTATGGCATGGTTTTTCTCCTTATAAGCTAATTTTTCATTTCGCCGTTTCTCTATCTATAATTTTCTTAATGCGTTGTTCATCAGAATGTTTCATGCCACAGGCAACCTCTCTTTCATAATTGTATGGTAAAAATCGCTGTCCCGGTTAATTTCGTTTATTTCAAACACATCAACATTCTTTTTCAAAACCTCTCGCAACTCCTCGGCAAGCGAGAACATTCTGGTAAGCTTAAAATTCTCACCGCCGAACACCAGAAAGTCCAAATCACTGTTTTCATCGGCTTCTCCCCTTGCATAAGAAGCGAACAAATATATTTCCTTAACCTTATATTTTTGAGCGATTGGTTTAACCAAAGTTTTTATATGCTGAATAGTAAATATACTGTTGTTCATTTTGTCAACGTCCTTTCTTGCTGATTATGACGTTTTCATAGTTAGCTTCGGTGTAGAGCATGGTTTAAGGCTCTCTTTTAATAGATTCTATTAATAATTGTGCCATTTGTTTTTCTAAACAATCGTATTTTATTTTAATTTCTTCTATACAAACCGAAGCAGTTTCTCTTATTTTTTTTACATTTTTCACTTTTTCTTCATCTTTTAACATTTCAGGATTTTTTAATATTCTATCAACATCTTTTATTATTTCTTCATTTGCACTTATACTATAATCATTAAATTGTTGCCAATTAGTTAAAGTATCAAATCTGTCTAAAGTAGCCAATATATCATTACGTTTACAAAATAGAGTAGCTATTTCAGAATACAAAATATAAATATTTTCAGAATAAACCATTTTTATTTCTATTGGTACTGCCTTAAATGCATCTATTGTTTGTATATCATTTAATAATTTTAATCTTTTTTCATAAAGATGTAAATCCATAGATTGTTGAATACTTTTATTTGCTGTTTTTATAGATTTGTAATTGTAGAAAATAATTATAATTGTAAACAACAAACTAAGTGCACTTATAATAACACTAGCAATTTCCCAACGTGTCGGGTGATTTAAAGTATAGTTTATCGAATTTATTGCATCTATCATAAAACCTCACCAAAATTATTTACAACTTTTAATTTAACAATAACTATTATATTTTTTACATTATACGCATACATACTTTACTTTCTGAAACATCATAAATATTATTATCATCTTCAATATCAACAACTGTATATCGCTTATGTTTCTCATCAATCGCAACAATACAAACCGTATTTTCATCGCTTAATACAACAAAATCTCCTACTTGATACTTCAATTTCATTTCCTCCTTACAAATACAATTTAACACTATTAAATATGAATATCTGACACATCAATCTCGCCAGACATCAATTTTGGTAATAGGGCATCTCGCAATTTTGCAATTCTTTTAATTTCTTCCAAATTATTTCCAATAGCAACAAACAGAGGGATTATTTTTTGCATATACTTTATAATGTCATCTTCGCAAATTTCAATAACAGATAATTCAGCTATATGCTGAGGATAAATATGTGGTTGTGCAGAACCAGTTTGAGAATCAAAAATTTCTTTTTGACGTTTTTTCAGCAATACATACCAAAAATAAACATAACTCGTCATATTATAATCAATAAATGACGAATCAGAAGACCAAACAGGAATATGCCATAAATTCACAAAACCTGCATTTGCTCCTGAAGCAGAAATTGTTACTACCGGAGCATTAGTGTTTGAAATATTGTGATATGTTGACGGTTCAAGCCCACCAGCAACTACTGGAACATCACCTAGTATAGCATTTTTTGATAATAAACTTTTTCCTCTTTTTGGAGTAATATAATCTCCTACATATTTGTTACCATTGTTAACATTAGGAAACATAAAATCAAATATAGTAAATGCTTGCTGCTCCAAATTCTCATTTATCTTCCTGTTAATCTCTATTTTATCATCAAGCGCAGAAAGTATTGCCGCAATGCGTTTTTGCTCGTCAAGCGACGGCAGTTTTAATTTGCACTTTAACAATTCAGGTTGCCTTAAACCAATTACAGTTGTACCAGTTGCATGTGCATCTAATTCCGCTTGAAATTGTGATGTTATCATATAATAATAAATATATTTTGAACAATAATTTTGGTTTATCCTTACAGCAAATAATCTTTGACTTAATACTATCTTCTCATCACTATCCCAATAAAAAATCTGACCAAATGGGGCTTCCGATGTTATTAAAATATCGCCTCGCATAATTTCATCTTTCATCCATTTTTTATACAATTTATCATCAACAAATCGTATGGATTCTTGTTGAACAATGCAACCCGTTTTTATATTTTTTGCTGATAATGCACGATAGCCATAAGAACTCCACTCTCCACCAAGCTTTTTTGGAGTTTTTCCCCTATAATCAATTACAATATCTACAATATCTCCAAGAAAGTATTCTTTCCATTCACTCATATTATCGTACTGCCTTTCGGTTTATTTTTTTAATGAAGCAACAATAGTAACTACTAAAGCTGTGAGAGCTACAACCGCAGAAAATAACGACACAATATAGTTTCTATCTTTTTCCTTAATTATTTCCCAACCTAACATTGTAAAAGCTAAACAAAAACCTGCACTACACAGAATAAATAACATTGCCCTGCCTGATTCACCATTCCCCAATAGTGTAAAACCACTAAAAATACAACAAAGACAAACTATTGCTATAACGAAACATAACGCCGCTACTAATAGTTTTAGCAAAAATGATATATCATCACTTCTAGGTTTTTTGATACTTTTTACAGCTTGATTAATTTCATCACAAATTTTATTTGTTGAAACATCAAGTTTGTTTATTATTTCATTAAGATACTTTTCAATTTGCTGTTCATCAAATTGTACGATTCTTGTTTGCTGTTGCAAATCTCTTTTCAAGTCCGCAATTTCATCCTCAAGTTGCTGAATACGTTGTTCTTGTTTACTACACTTCGATTTTTTAGAACTCATATCCCACAATTACTCCCAATTCTCCAAAATCTCCGCTTTCAATTCCTCAAACAAACCGATATAATCAGCCTTAACCGCCGCAATAATCTGCAAAGCAATTTCTTCGTTATAAGAATGTACAACATCATTCCGGCTTTCCAGCATAACCAGCCACTTTTCCTGATTATCAATCATCCCAGCGCTAAAAGCCAACTTAATAATCTGTTTTGGCGAGCCAACCTTGCTTTCACCATAACCATGGTTATGCAAAATCTCTTTCATAGCTTTCCAAGCCTGCTCAAAGCATATTTCAAACAAGGCCACGCTGCCCGCAGTGTTCATCACCGTATAAGGCGGCTCAACCTCCTGCACGGCATACAAATTATCTAATGCTTTAACAAAATTCTCAAGCTTTTTCATAAAGCACCACCCCGTCCCTGTCAATCTCCGACAGCAGCTCCGGCTGTACCGGCCTGTCCAAATTCACCACATCAAACATCAGCAGCGTCCAAACCTCATCTTCAATGCCCAAAGTAAATTCTGTAATATTACCGCCGCTCACCGCCAAATCAATATCGCTGCGCTCCCGGTTGTCCCCTCTGGCGCGAGAGCCAAAAAGCACCACTTTTTTAATATCATATTTCTTGGCGGCCCTGACAATATCCTGCAAAACTCGCTCCGGCAAATCAAATTTCATAGCCAATCGCCCCCAGCTGCTTTTTAATCTCCGCCTCCAATTCGTGCGATTTCGCAAACAAATCCGCCAGCTCACCGGTCAGACGGCTCATCTTCTCGTCAAAAGGTTCGCCGTCGTCCTCCTGTTCCTCAATGCCCACATAACGCCCCGGGGTCAAAATATAATCCTGCCCGGCAATCTGCTGCGTGGTCGCCACCGCGCAAAAACCTTTCACGTCCGCCAGCTCCCCGGCCACAAAGGCATTGTAAGTATCGGCAATTTTAGCAATATCCGCGTCCGTCAGTTCGCGCAGTTTGCGCGTAACCATTGCGCCCAGCTTGCGCGCGTCAATAAACAGCGTTTTGCCCTTTTGTTTTTTATTTTTTGCCAAAAACCAGAGCGAAACCGGAATTTGCGTTGTATAAAAAAGCTGCGTCGGCATAGCCACAATGCAATCCACCAAATCGGCGTTGATAATATTCTTGCGAATTTCTCCCTCGCCGCTGGTCTGCGAGGAAAGCGAGCCATTCGCCAGCACCATACCAATCCGGCCATTAGGCGCCAAATGCCAAATCATATGTTGCAGCCAGGCAAAGTTGGCGTTGCCAGCCGGCGGCATGCCATATTGCCAGCGCACATCTCCCGTCAGCTTGTCCGCACCCCAGCCAGAGAGGTTAAACGGCGGATTAGCCATAATAAAATCGGCTTTCAGCTGCGGGTGGCAATCATTGAAAAAGGTATCCGCATTAAATTTGCCCAAATCCGCCTCAATGCCCCGGATCGCCAAATTCATTTGGGCCATTTTCCAGGTAGTCGGGTTAGAATCCTGCCCAAAAACCGAAATTTTATTGATATTGCCGCCGTGGTTTTCAATAAACTTGGCCGACTGCACAAACATACCGCCGCTGCCACAGCAGGGATCATAAACCCGGCCATTATAAGGCTGCAAAACCTCAACCAGCGTGCGCACCACACAAGCGGGGGTGTAAAACTCACCGGCCAGCTTGCCCTCCTGCTCGGCAAACTTCGCCAGGCAATATTCATAAGTCCGCCCCAAAATATCCTTGCTGCTGCCGTGCTCAATCATCTGAATATTAGTGAATAGGTCCACCACCTCGCCCAGCCGCCGCTTGTCCAACTCCGGCCGGGCAAAATTTTTCGGCAAAATATCTTTTAGCCGCCTGTTTTCCCGCTCAATACTGCGCATCGCCCCGTCAATCACCGCGCCAATTTCCGGCGTATGCGCCGCCGCCGAAATCACCTGCCAGCGCGCGTCTTCCGGCACAAAAAAGATATTTTCCGCCAAATATTCGTCAATATCTTCCTCAAAGCCGCCGCCCTCCACCAGCAACTCCTGATATTTCGCCTCAAAGCGGTCGGAAATATACTTGAGAAAAATCAACCCCAAAACCACCGATTTATACTCCGAGGCGTCCATATTCCCCCGCAGCACACAGGCCGCCTCCCAAATCTGCTTTTCAAAACCAATACTACTGCTATTTGTTTCTGCCATAATTTTCTATCCTCCAGTTAGATCATTTATTATAGTTATAGACATATGCCGTTCCCCGGCCATTGCCCAATTTAAGGATTTTGCCATTTTTAAGCAAATACGCCAATGTGTTCTCCACCGTTGTTTGGCTGATATCCGGGCATTTTTCCATAATCTGACGCTTGCTTATTTTCCCCAGATGTTCCTTAACGGCCATTTCCACACGTTCAGATTTTGAAACGCCCTTAACCCCCAAGTGTTCCACCCTTTCAGCAAATTCTCGATAAGCCTTGGCAATAATCCCCAACATATAAGTTACAAAAGGCGCGTAATCATTCTCGCCCTCGTGCCAATTCGCCGAACTGTTTTGCAAGGTTGCATAATATAAATCTTTGCTTTTTTCAATCAACATTTCAATACTGATATATTTACCCACAGTATAACCGGCACGATACAGTAACAACAACGTCAAAAGTCTGCTCATTCGGCCATTACCGTCATTAAACGGATGCACGCAAAGAAAATCCAAAATGAAAATGGGTATTAAAAGCAAGGGGTCAACATTGCTTTTACCAATAGCCAAAGCATAGGCATTGCAAATTTGCTCTATATATTCTGCCGCAAAAGCTGCGGCAACAGGCTGAAAACGGACAGTCTTGTTTCCTTGAGTGTCAACCTCCTGTATGACATTATCCGCATTCTTAAAATTGCCCCCAATCGATAAACCGCTATATTTATATAAATCCCGATGCAGCTGCAAAATAATACCCGGCTTCAGGGGAATAAAATCGTAACTTTCGTGGATTATTGCCAACACATCACGATAACCGGCAATCTCGCTTTCATTACGATTGCGCGGCTCGGCTTTCTGCTTAACAATTTCTGCCATACGCTGATTGGTAGTATAAATTCCCTCAATACGATTAGAAGCCTCCGTACTCTGAATTTTGGCCACTTCAAGCAAACCGGTTAAAATATCCGCCTTAGCCTCTATAAACAAAGTCTGCGCTCCTTTATACTCATGAATACAAGACAATAAATTGGCTATATCATTATCAATCAAAGATTTTGCTATCAATTCATAGTCAAATGTGCGCATTTTTTCACCTCAAAATATTTATCTGCATAATTATAACATATTTTTATGCAAATTAAAATATTTTTACACAGAAAAAAACGTCTTTTTACTCAAAAGCCCAACCAAACGACCTGCCAAAGCAAGCCTTTCAGTTGGGCTTTCGTATAAAAATCTTCAATTCGTAAGCTGACGGCCCAAAAATCCGGCCACAGTCTGTGCCAGCTTATATTCAACCTCGCTGCTTTCCGGGGCCTCCGAGTCGCTTAAAAAAATCACGCCGCCCAAAACATCGCCCTCGGCAATAATCGGCGCCGCCAGCGCCAGCTTATATTTATCCTCGCCGGCCGCCACCGGCACCAGCTTTCCGCCCTTTTGATACTGATAAATCTGCCGGTCTTCCATCAAACGCTCAAGCTCGTTGCTGATGCGTTTCTCGTTCAGCTCGCGGCTGGGCGCGCCCGAAACCGCAATAATCGAATCCCTGTCCGCCACCGCCGAAATATAACCGGTGGTGCGGTTCAGCGTTTCGCACATATGCGCCGCACAGTTGGAAAACTCACCCATAGGCGAATATTTTTTGAAAATCACCTCGCCGTCTTTGGCTGTGAAAATTTCCAGCGGATCGCCCTCCCGAATGTGCATGGTGCGCCGAATTTCCTTGGGGATCACAATACGCCCCAAATCATCTATCCGCCGTACAATTCCTGTTGCTTTCATGGTTCAGCTCTCCTTTATTTACAAATTACTCTCCAAAAGCTAGTCTTTGCAAAGGCTGGAATTTTATACATCCTGTCGGGCGGAGATTATTTTGTCTATTGACTTACAGCCATAAGTATATTAAACTTAAATATATAAAAATTTGTGAATGGAGCCTTACCATGACAACCTATTTTTTTCCAAGCTGCAAAGTAAAACAGCAATTTCCGCAAACCAGCGCCCGCCTGCTGGCCTATTTGCAAAAACGCTGGTCAGTAACGCCCGCCGGCTGCTGCCGCCAGAACCGCCGCGTTTTTTCGCCCCAGGACGAGCTGCTGACTATTTGCAACACCTGCGCGCACATTTTAGGCAGCTCCCAACAGGCCCGGCTGCTTTCCGTTTGGGAACTAATTGACCGCGACGCGGACTTTCCCTTTCCCGATTATCAAAACGAGCCGATGACGCTTCAGGACTGTTGGCTGGCCGCCGATAAGCCGGCCCTGCAACAGGCGGCGCGCTCGCTGCTGCGTAAAATGCGGGTTGATATTCACGAAATGCCCGACAATTTGGCCGAAACACGCTTTTGCGGCGTAAAAACATCGGCGGAAACCTTAAAGCTGGCCCCGCAAATGGCCAAACTGCCCCCGCAAATGCCGCCGGAAGAGCGAGCCGCCTATCTGCGCCAAAGCCCCACCGAAAAAATCGTCTGCTATTGCCGGCCCTGCCTGCACGAAATAAATTCAGCCGGCCGGCAGGGGATTCACCTGCTGCAAATGCTCTTCCCCGGCCAGGACTAAAAAAGGCTTAAAATACGCGCGGCCACAAAACAGAGCGCCGCGCCGCAGAAGGTGGGCAGGGCAAAGGCCAGCGCCGTCCAGCGCCAGCTGCCGGTTTCCTGCTTAATCGTTAAAAGCGTGGTGGAGCAGGGCCAATGCAGCAGCATAAAAAGCAGCGTGCAGACGGCAGTCCGCCAGGTCCAGCCGTTTGCCACAAAAAGCTCCCGCATTGCCGCCAAGTCGTTTAGTTCAGTCAGGCTGCCGGTTTGCAGATACCACATCACCATAACCGGCACGACGTTTTCATTAGCCGGCAGACCAAGAATAAAGGCCAGCAAAATCACACCGTCCATGCCCAGCCAGCGCCCCAGCGGTTCCAGCCAGGCGGCCAGCTGCGCCAGCAGGCTGGCGTCGCCCCAGTGCAGATTAGCCAGCAGCCAAATCAACAGCCCGCAGGGCGCGGCCACCGCCGCCGCGCGCCCCAGCACAAACAGGGTACGGTCGAAAACGGAGCGCACGATAACGCTAAGCAGGCGCGGCCGCCGGTAGGCGGGCAGCTCCAGGGCAAAGCTGGAGGCTTCGCCTTTTAAAATTGTGCCGGAAAGTATTCTGGTTACCAGAAAAGTCAGACCGATGCCCAACAGTATAACCGCCACCAGCAGCAGCGCCGCCAGCCAGGAAGCGGCCAAACCCATCTGCCAGACAAAAAACATACTGATCAGCGCAATCAGCGTGGGAAAACGCCCGTTGCAGGGCACAAAATTGTTGGTTAAAATTGCCAACAACCGCTCGCGGGGCGAGTCAATAATCCGACAGCCGATAACCCCGGCGGCGTTGCAGCCAAAACCCATCGCCATGGTGAGCGCCTGTTTGCCGCAGGCCCGGCAGGCCTGAAAAGGCCGATCCAGATTATAGGCAACCCGCGGCAGATAACCCACATCTTCCAGCAGGGTGAACAGCGGGAAAAAAATAGCCATGGGCGGCAGCATAACCGAAACCACCCAGGAAAGAGTGCGCCACACCCCCTGCACCAACAAATCACGCAACCATGGCGGCGCTTGCAGCCAAACCAGGCCGTCATCCAGACGCTCGCCTAACCAGCCGAACCCCTGCGAAAGCAGTTCGGAGGGGTAATTGGCGCCGGTTAAAGTCAACCAGAACACCACGGCCAACAACAGAATCATCAGCGCATAACCGCCCAGCCGGCTGCACAACAGGCGGTCTATTCGCCAATCCCGGCTGTGGCCATAAACTTCCGTGCCGCCGCTGACCACCTCGGCGGCAATTTCTTCCGCCCGGCGGGTATATTCAAGCGTCAATTTTTCAATTTTTTCTGTCGATAAATGCTCTAAACCGCACAGCCGGCCCATACTTTCTGCCGACGCTGTTTTCTGCGCCAGAACCTGCTCCACCGCCTGTTTAAGCTCGTTCAAACTCTGCGGCTGACTGGCGATTGTGCCCACCACGGGCACGCCCAAAAGCTCGGCCAGGCGCGGCAGCTGCAATGTCAAGCCCTTGGCCTGCGCTTCATCCAGCAAATTAACGCAAACCACCACGCGATTGGTAATTTCCAGCGTTTGCAAAACCAAATTCAAACTGCGCTCCAGACAAGCGCCATTGCAAACCACAATCACCGCATCGGCCGCCCGCGAACAGATAAAGTCCCGCGCCACTTCTTCCTCTGCCGAACTGGCCAGCAGCGAATAAACGCCGGGAATATCCACCAGCACATAAGACTGCTGCCCGCTGCTATAATAGCCCTGTGCATTTGTAACCGTTTTGCCCGGCCAGTTGCCGGTGTGTTGGTGCAGCCCCGTCAGGGCGTTAAAAATAGTACTTTTGCCCACGTTGGGGTTGCCGGCCAGCGCCACCACCCTGTCCTGCGGCTGCTTTTTGTGGATAACCAGGCCGGCGTCCAGCGCGCCGCCTGCCACCGAGCCTTTTGTCAAACCCATTGGCCAGCCTCCTTTAAATATTGTTCATCCAATTATCAGGCCAAAATAATCTGGCGGCAGTCCTGCGCGCGCAGGGCAATCACCGCCCCCCGGATCAAATAGGCCGAGGGATCGCCGGCCGGGCTGCGCCCCAGGCACTGCACCGGCGTATTCTGCACCAGGCCAATGTCCAAAAGCCGCCGCCGCTGGCCGCCCTCCAAAAGCAGCCCCTGCACCATGCCGCGCTCTCCCGGCTGCAAATCTGCCAAATTCATCACCAATCCCCCCTTTAACTGCCCAATTTTAGCTTTACACTCTATGATATTCAGCTAACCGGCGCAAGGTGCAAAGGGCGCAAAAAAATCCCGGTCTTTTTAACCGGGATCTTTTTGTTATGCTTTGTTAATTTTTACCAACGAATTTAACCGGCAGCCAAACCTCAAACTGCGAGTTGGCCGGGTCCGGATTAAGATAAACCTCCACATCCGGGCCGTTATCATATTCATAGCCGGAGGCTGGCAGCCATTCCGTGATAATGCGCCGCTCCAGCTGTTGGATAGCCTGCGGACACGCGCCAGAGGCGGAGAAAATCGCCCAGGTGAACGCGCCAACCTGATATTCCGCCCAATCGCCGGCCGCCTGACCACTGGCCACGCCAATAATATACTGCCAATGTTCGTTATCATCACAGGCGCTGACGCCCAAAAGCCCCGCCGGCGGCGGCTCCATCAGCCCCAACAGTCTGGGCAGCGTGTCCCCCGCCGCCAACTGCTGCCAAAGCTGCGGCACAGCGGCAAAATTCTGCTCCAAATCCGCGGCCAGCGGCGAGGCCAAACCCAACACCCGAAAGGCCGGCAAACTCTCCAGGCGATAATTCAGCTGTTCAGCGCCGGTTACAGCAATATGAAAATGCAGCGCGGGATATGATTTAAGCTGCACGCCCTGATTCTTCACCGCCGACGGCGCTACGCCATGCACCGACTGAAAAGCCCGGTTAAAGGCCGTCGGTGAACTGTAGCCGTATTTAACCGCCACGTCGACAATTTTAACCCCGCCGCTTTGCAACTCCGCCGCCGCCAAAGACATTCTGCGCCGGCGAATGTATTCGGCCAGCGGCACCCCCGCCATATAAGTAAACAACCGCTGATAATGATAAACCGAACAGCAGGCTATTTTGCCCAGCTGGGCATAATCAATATCTTCGCTTAAATGCTCCTCAATATAGGCAATCGTCTGGTTCAGCCTGTCCACCCATTCCATAATTTAGCCCCCTCAAAATTTTTTAGGTTACGCTTATTATTATACATTGCCGGCAGGCGTTTTTCCTCTTAAATTCTGCCCAAAATTATCAGTTTATTTTTATCTAATGCCGCTATACTCTAAAATTGTATCCATTATTTCTGATGAGCGCCGGTGCGCGGAATCCAGCTGCGCTATACAAATTATCAAAGCGCTTGCCGGTTCGGCAATTTCCATATCCTGCTTCTCCAGAAAATCACTTAACAGACAGAGTATATTCTTAACTATACATACCTGCATAAATAAATCTATTAATTCGTTTACAGATTCTTTTATTTTCTGCCTGGCAATTTCGTCGGCATTTTGGTTAGTCATATTTTTCTCAATACCCATTATATTTTCTCCTTATCTTGCTATTGATTTCCCCTAAGAAGAATGATATAATAGATTTACCATTCTCCATTAGGGGTTTTGGTGTATAAGAGTATTGGGAAACATCTTGTTAGGGGTATTTCCAATACTCTTTTTTTTACCTGCCGAGTTCTTCATCAATTTTTTCGTTCAGCCATTGGGTTTTAGTTTTATTTTGCTTCTTCAATTCTTCAGTCAAAGCATTTAACTTCACTCTTGCAATAGGAACGCTAAACTGCCCGATGGTTTCACGCCGTTTGCGATAATACTCGGCACTGTTGCCTGGAGCCAATTAACCACCTCCTAATCCTCGCTAGCAATTATATTATATATCATTGCTAGCCATATGTCAAGAAAATTTTTTGATTGGACAAACAAATTTTTTTATGCAATTCCACGCCCTCTCAGTCAGCGACTCCTTGCCAGTCGTCGCTGCCAGCTCTCTACCGACTCGCCTGTGGCGACGGCACCTGCGGCCAGAGGGAGAGCCAAGGCTTACAGGCCGAAAAGACTTGCCTCTCCCTTTGGGAGAGGTGGCTATTTTGAACCTTTTAGGCGAAAAATAGACGGAGAGGGTGAGAACAGATAGGCTTAAAACTTTTCGTTTGGCCACTCCCTCCTCATTTTTTGTTATTGATTTAACCCCCAAATAATGATATAATAGATTTATCATTCTCCTTTTGGGGTTTGGTTTATAAGACAATCGGCTGGCTGGTCAGGCTTTTTACCGGTTGTCTTATTTTTTACCTGCCGAGTTCTTCATCTGCCTTTTCTTCAAACCAGCGAACTTTGGTTTTTCCCATCTCTTTCAATCTGGCTTCCAAGGCTTCTACTTTCTCGCGGTCAGAAAGTACAGAAAAAGTTTTTTTCTCTTTACGGCGTTCTCGAAAATACTCGGCGCAGTTTTTTCGTGCCATTACTTCGCCTCCTTTGTTAGCACGCTACAATTATATATGATTGCGCGCTAAAAGTCAAGAAAATTTTTTAAAATATTGACAATCCGCGCTTTTTATGCCATAATGAGCTAACATATTTGATAAGGAGCACAAAAAAATGCCGAAAAAAATCTCTCTGCCTAATTTTGATAAAAAACTGCTGCCCGGCCTTGGCCTGTGCTTTGTGCTGGCCCTGCCCTGCTGGTTTCTGGGCAAGCTTATGCCGGTTATCGGCGGG
The DNA here is from genome assembly GCA_948907985.1 of uncultured Bacillota bacterium. GTDB lineage: Bacteria > Bacillota > Dehalobacteriia > UBA4068 > UBA4997 > Avidehalobacter. Next base: position 14,524 of record CAQWMM010000023.1, on the reverse strand, counting down.
CCGGTTTTTGCCATTCTGGCCGGTATGCTGGTGGCGCTTTTTTATAAGCAACGCCCAAAAACCCAGGCCGGCATTGCCTTTACCTCTAAAAAGGTGCTGCAATACGCCGTGATTTTGCTGGGTTTTGGCCTGAATCTCTCCGAAATCGCCCGCGTTGGTTTAATATCGCTGCCCATTATCATCAGCACCATTTTAACCTCGCTGATTGTGGCCTTTGTGGTGTACAAGCTGGCGAAAATGCCCGCCAACACGGCGGTATTAATCGGCGTTGGTTCCTCAATCTGCGGCGGTTCGGCCATTGCCGCCACCGCTCCGGTTATCAAAGCCGATGATGAAGAAATCGCCCAGTCTATTTCGGTAATCTTTCTGTTTAATGTACTGGCGGCGCTGATTTTTCCCACTTTGGGCGGCCTGCTGGGCCTTAGCAACGAGGGCTTCGGCCTTTTTGCCGGCACCGCCGTCAACGATACCTCCTCGGTAACGGCGGCGGCCGCTGCCTGGGACGGTATGCACCCCGGAGCCAACACCCTGGGAACCGCCACCATTGTTAAGCTTACCCGCACGCTGGCCATAATCCCCATAACTTTGGCGCTGGCCTTTTGGCGCGCCCTCCGCCAGCCTGGCGCAGGCGCAAACGGTTTCAAGCTGCAAAACGCGTTTCCCATGTTCATTTTATACTTTGTGCTGGCCTCGGTTATCACCACCCTGGCCTCGCTGCTCGGCGTACCAACCGTCGTATTTTTTCCTTTTAAAGAGTTGGCCAAGTTCTGTATTATTCTGGCAATGGCCGCTATCGGCCTGAACACCGATTTGGTTAAACTGATTAAGGGCGGCCGCCAACCTCTGATGCTGGGCCTTTGCTGCTGGCTGGCGATAACTTTCGTCAGTCTGTTTATGCAGCATATTATGGGGATTTGGTAAAAATAAAATTTAAATTACAAAACAGCATTGAAAAAACAAAAATAACCGCCCTCCTAACAAAAGTCGCGGTTATTTTATTGTGGCTTCCTTGGGCTGACCTGATTTAAGGATCAGCTTTTTGTGTTTTTATTATAATACACCTATTAAGTTTTATCAATAGTGTCCTTCACTGTTTATCTTAATTTCCGGGCCAGGGTAATCAACAAATCAATATCGCCCGCCGGCAGACGTTGAGCCGCTATGCTTAATTCTCTAAGCTTGGCCGGAGCGGCAACCTCCATGTCAAAAAATTCGCGGGGCGTTATACCCAAATAATCGCAGATATAAAAGAATACCTCCATTGAAGGAAGACTTTTGTTATTCTCAATAGCATTAATATAGTTAACATTTTGCCCCAGCGCCAGACTCATTTCTCGGGCGCTGACTTGTTTTTGCTCGCGCAACTCGGTTAAACGTACCGCAAACTCCACCATATTCATATAGCCACCACCTCGCTTGTATATAATTTTACTATATAAAAGTGAAGTTTATACAATAAACAATATTGCATAAATATTGAAATACTGCTTTTGATATTGTATAATATGATATAGGGGAGGTATTTTCTATGAAAAATAATCTAATTAGTTTTCATCGTTACAAAGAAACAGCCGCAGAGCAGGAAAACGGAAAAGAAAACGAAAAAATACAAGTGGATTTAAAAAAACTACAATTTCTGATAGATTTGGCCATAAAGGAACTGGACAAATATTTGACATATATCCCCAAACCGGATATGTTAACCCAAAAAGCCAAATTTATTGAGATTGCCGAATACATATCCAAAGACTTCCAAATTGATATGGATATACTTGAGTTTGACACCCAGGTTAATGTATATTTTCATTGTGAATATAAATATTATAACAATCAAATAACGGCCGCTTTTAAACAGCTTTTGGCAATAGCGGATAATTTCACAATATGCCCGCCAATGGACGAAAATGATGACATAACTATTTTAATCACCTACGAAACGCATATAATGTGCAATATATTTTAATATCAGCCTGTTTAGGGGAGGCCGTTAATTCTGATCAAATACCCCCCTCTAAACAGGGCTTACCAGGCATAAAAATGCACCCCATTATTAGACATTGTACCCATTTGTCTAACCTTTGGGGTGCATTTCAGGATTCAAAACGGCGTTTGTTTAACTATTAATCAGCCGGCATATTTCTGTTCCAGGAAAGTTTTGGCAACCTGCGGGAACATTACATAAAGCAGCAAATCTTCATCATTCTTCGCCAGAGAGCCAATTTCCTGGCGCGCCTCGTCCAGATAAGGCGGCAGATCATCAGCCGGGCGGTGTGTGATAACCGGCAGATCTTTAATAATCTGCTTCTGCACCTCTTTGTCCATCGGCGCCGGCGGCTGACCATACTGGCCCTGGAAATAAGCCTTAACCTCGTTAGTAACCATTTTATAACGCCCGCCGGACAAAACGTTCAGCAGAGCCTGTGCGCCAACAATCTGGCTGCTGGGCGTAACCAGCGGCGGATAACCCATATCCTTGCGCACTCTGGGCACCTCGGCCAGCACTTCGTCAATGCGGTTAAGCGCGTTAGCCGCTTTCAGCTGGGACAGGAAGTTGCTCATCATACCGCCCGGGATCTGACTGGCCAAAACCGTGGGATCAACGCCGGGGTTCGCCAGGTCAAAGTCCTTATAGTGAGAACGAATCTCCTTAACCTTAGGAGCAATCGCCAGCAAATCGCCAAGTTCAATGCCGGTGTCATATTGCGTACCCTGCAAAACCGCCACCATGGTTTCGTCCGCCGGTTGCGAAGTACCCATCGCCAGCGGGCTCATCGCGCAGTCCACCACATCGCAGCCGGCTTCAATGGCCTTGAGATAACTCATGGCCGCCATGCCGCTGGTGTAATGACAATGCAGCTGCACCATCAGCCCCGCGCCCTCTTTAATGCCCTTAACCAAATCATAAGCGCCGTAAGGATAAATAAGGCCGCTCATATCCTTAATACAAATGCTGTCCGCGCCCATGGCTTTCAGTTTTTTGGCCAGCTCCACAAAATGGGCGGTGTTATGCACCGGACTGTTGGTGTAGGATACGGCCACCTGGGCATGCGCGCCATATTTCTTGGTGGCACGCACCGCGCTTTCTACATTGCGAACATCGTTCAACGCGTCAAAAATGCGAATAATATCAATACCGTTTTCGACACATTTCTGCACAAACAGATCCACCACATCATCAGAATAATGGCGATAACCCAACAAATTCTGGCCGCGCAACAGCATTTGCAGCTTGGTATTAGGGCAGGCCTTGCGAATCTTACGCAGGCGCTCCCAGGGATCTTCGTTCAAAAACCGCATACAGCTATCGAAAGTCGCGCCGCCCCAAACCTCCATACTATGGAAACCAACTTTATCCAAATCCGAGGCCACCGATAAAATATCCTCAATCGTCATACGAGTAGCCAACAAACTTTGATGCGCATCACGCAGGGTGGTATCAGTAATGCCGACTTTTCCTTTATTTGCCAAAATACATCCCTCCCAGAAAATCATTCAATAAAAAATGTGATATAACAAGCTTTGCAACTTAATTATACCACATTGTATACAACTAAAACAAGAGATTTTTATGATTTTTCTTGCTGCTTACCGCGCGCGGCCAGTTTGTCCTGCAAGGCGGCGGCCACGCAGGGCGAAACAATATCATCCGGCGCATAGCCCAGCAGCGCAAAATTTTTGACAATGCTGGAGCTGACAAACTGATATTCCGGGGCCGTCATCAAAAACAGCGAGTCAATCTCCGGCGCAACTTTTTTGTTCATCAGCGCCATTTGGAACTCATTATCAAAGTCCGAAAGCGCCCTAAGGCCGCGGATAATCGCCACCGCCCCCTCGGCGCGGCAAAATTCCACCAACAGGCCGGAAAACCGCTTAACCTCCACATTGGGCAATTCAGCCACCGCCTTTTGGGCAATCGCCACCCGCTCTTCGGCAGTGAAAAAGGTGTCCTTGTAATTATCCTCGGCAATCGCCAGAATCAGCTTATCAAACAGGTGGCTGGCCCGCGCCAAAATATCCAAATGCCCAAGGGTAATCGGATCAAAGGTGCCGGCGTATACTGCAATTTTCATAAAAAACTCCCCAAAAGTATTTTTGCAAAGAAAGGCTCAAAGATGGGCGTTTATCGACGGGCCAAACGCTATTATCCAACGTAATAGCCCGTTGAGAAATGTTCAGATTTGAGTGCGTCGTCCACTCGTTACACTCGGGACTAACTTCGTGTCGCCAGCGAAAGGAGGGAGGCGTACTAATAGTACGTTGACCGACTTGAGTCGCAGCGACAAACTCAAAGATGAGCGTTTATCGATGGGCTAGGTGAAAAGTTCTTTACACATTCGCCCTAAGTTCTGCACATCATTTTCATAGGCCATTTTCTTGGAGGCGTCATAAATCAGCGCCGCCGGATGATAAAGCGGATAAACCGGCAGATTATATTTCTCCCAGACAAAGGCCTTGCCATGATACTGGCCAACGGCGGCGTTTTTGCCCACCACATAGGAAAGGGGCACGCCGCCCAGAGTTACCAGCAGGCGCGGGCGCAGCAAACGCAGCTCCAGCTCCAGCCAGGGCGAACAGGTTTGGATCTCCGCCGGGGTGGGTTTGCGGTTGGCATAGTTACCATAAATGCCGCTTTTGGAGGGACGGGTTGGGCGGCACTTAACCACGTTGCTGATATAGACCTCTTCCCGCTTCAGCTCCGCCAGACGCAGAAAATCATCCAGAATACCGCCGGCCTGGCCGCAAAACGGCCTGCCCTCCTGATCCTCGCGACCGCCGGGCGCTTCGCCCAGCATAAAAATCACCGGATGCTCACGATATTCCCCGGCCACCGCCTGGGTGCGCGTTTCGCACAACGAACAGCGCCGGCACTGCAGCAAGGCCGCTTTCCAGTCAGCAAAAGTCAGCGGTTTTTTCTCCGTTTGGGCATTTTCCTGCGTCATCTCAATCCCCCCGCTTTATATTTGACCTGTCTTGTCTGAGTCAGTCCGTATAACCGGGGGCCACGGCCACCGGTTTTGGCTCGCTGCCGGTCAGGCGGCTTGCCGCCTCCTGCGGGAACAGTTGAGCGCGTACCCGCATGGGCAGGGCAAAAATATTGATGAAACCGCCCGCGTCCGCCTGGTCGTAAACATCGTCGGCGTCAAAGGTGGCAAAATCATGGCTATACAACGAATAGGGGCTGGTGGCGCCGGCAGCGCTGATATTGCCCTTATAAAGCTTTAAGCGCACTTTGCCGGTAACCGTCCGCTGGGTGCTGTCCACAAAAGCGTCCAGCGCCTCGCGCAGGGGCGAGAACCAAATACCGTCATAAACCAATTCGGCATAGCGCAGGGCCACGCTCTCCTTATAATGCAGCGTCAGCCTGTCCAGACAAAGTTCCTCCAGCTTTTGGTGAGCGTAATAAAGGATCGTGCCGCCAGGGGTTTCATAAACGCCGCGCGACTTCATACCAACCAGACGGTTTTCTACCATATCCTCCACGCCGACGCCGTTTGCCGCGCCTTTCTCATTCAGATACATGATCAAATCAGCCGGCGAGAATGTTTTGCCGTCCACCTTGGTGGGAATACCCTTTTCAAATTCAATCTCCAAATAGGTTGGTTCGTCCGGGGCCTGTTCCGGCGGCGTGCAGATTTTCAGCATCTCGTTTTTCGGCTCGTTGGCCGGATCTTCCAGATCCATACCCTCGTGGCTTAAATGCCACAGGTTGCGGTCCATAGAATAATTGTCGGCTTTGGTAACCGGCAGCGGAATATTATGCGCCTCGGCATAATCAACTTCCTGCTCGCGGGATTTGATATCCCACTCGCGCCAGGGGGCGATAATCTTCAGATCCGGGGCCAGCGCCTTAACCGCCGCCTCAAAGCGAACCTGATCGTTGCCTTTGCCGGTTGCGCCATGGGCAATGGCCACCGCGCCCTCCTTGCGGGCAATCTCCACCAGACGGCGGGCAATCAGCGGCCGGGCAAAGGAAGTCCCCAGCAGATATTTGCCCTCATAAACCGCGCCGGCTTTCATGGTGGGATAAATATAATCCGTTACAAACTCATCGCGCAAATCTTCAATATAAAGCTTGGCCGCGCCGGTGTTAATCGCCTTTTCTTTCAGCGGGGCCAGCTCCTCGCCCTGGCCGACGTCAGCGCTCATAGCGATAACGTCATAGCCGTAGTGCTCTTTCAGCCAGGGAATGATCACAGAAGTATCCAGGCCGCCGGAATAAGCCAGCACAACCTTTGGTTTTTGTTCAGTCATTAAATCAACAGCTCCTTTGCTATTTTTAAGCTAAGCAACAGCGACCAGCAGGAAGTCCAGTCGCTGGATGCGCCGCCGTTCCCGTTGAAAACGGCGGCGATTGTTCGCCTTTATTTTACAATATCTTAAACCAATTTACAATAGTTTTTTATATATTTTTTAATCCGAACCTGCATAAGTTCAATAGTGCCTCCAATTCAAGGAATCAGCTTGTAAAAGGAGGCAGGCGTATTAAACATACGCCGACGACTTGGACAAGCCGATGACGCAGAAGATGAGGCGTTAGTGGACTTATGCCAATAATAAAGCCATTACGGCCATTTGGGCATATAAGCGGTTTTCCGCCTCGTCAAAGATTTCCGGGTGGGCCTCAAAAACCCCTTCGGTGATTTCCTCGCCCCGGTGCGCCGGCAGGCAGTGCAGCACCAGCGCGCCGTCGTTAGCCGCCGCCATCAGTTCTTCGTTCACCTGATAAACGCCGCCGAAAACCTTTTCACGCTCGGCTTTTTCATCCTCCTGCCCCATAGAGGCCCAAACGTCGGTGTAAATCACATCCGCGCCGGCAGCAGCCGCCATTGGATCATCAAGCACCTGCACGCTGCCGCCGCTCTCGGCCGCCGCCTTTTCCGCCGCCGCCAACACCTGTTCATCTGGCCGGTAACCCTCCGGGCAGGCCACCGCCACCTGCATACCCATCCGCGCGCCGCCGTTCATCAGCGAGTGCGCCATATTGTTGCCGTCGCCGATAAAGGCCAGTTTCAGCCCGGACAGCTGGCCCTTATGCTCGCGGATCGTCTGCAAATCCGCCAACACCTGGCAGGGATGCAGCAGATCCGTCAGGCCGTTAATCACCGGAACACTCGCATACTGCGCCAGCTCCAGCACGGTGTCATGGCTGAAAGTGCGAATCATCAGTCCGTTCAAAAAGCGGGAAAGCACCCGCGCCGTATCCTTAATCGGCTCGCCCCGGCCAATCTGCAAATCCCGGTTAGAGAGAAACAATCCCTGGCCGCCCAGATAATAAATGCCGGTTTCAAAAGAAACGCGCGTGCGAGTGGAACTTTTTTCAAAAATCAGGCCCATGGTTTTGCCCTGCAAATAGGGCGTGGGGTGGCCGGCCTTGCGCTCGGCTTTCAGATAATCGGCCACATCCAGAAAATACTGTAAATCCTCCGCCGAATAATCCAACAGCGACAAAAAATCGCGCCCGGCATAATCCTTTTTCAATGCTCGTAACTCTGCCATTAATTCTGCACCTCCAGGCAAACTTCATTTAACGCCTCGTCCAACACCGCCAAAAATTCGTCAGCCTCCGCCCGGCTGACGTTCAGCGGCGGAATCAGCCGCAAAACGCTGCCAGCGGTGCAGTTAAGCAGCACGCCGCGTTTCAGGCAGGCCTGCACCACCGGCGCGCCCGGCCTGTCCAGCTGGATTCCCAGCAGCAGCCCCTGGCCGCGGATTTCTGTAATGCAGCTGTATTTGGTCTGGAATTCCGCCAACCGGCTTTTGAGATATTCGCCCATGGCCGCCGCCTGACCGGGCAGGTCCTCGTCCAGCATTACACGCATAACCGCCAGCCCGGCCGCGCAAACCAGCGGGTTGCCGCCAAACGTGGAGCCATGATCGCCCGGCTGAAAGGCCGCCGCCACCCTGTCAGTGGTCAGAAAAGCCCCAATCGGCGCACCGCCGCCCAAGGCTTTGGCCAAAGTCATAATATCCGGCGCAACGCTGCTATGCTGATAGGCAAACAGCTTGCCGGTGCGCCCCAGGCCAGTCTGCACCTCATCATAAATTAAAATTATATCGCGCTCATCACAAAGTTGGCGAACCTGCCGTAAAAATTCCGGCTCTGCCGGATACACGCCACCCTCGCCCTGCACCGGCTCCAGCATAATGGCGCAGGTTTGCTCGTTAACGGCAGCCTGCAAAGCCGCAAAATCATTATAGGGCGCATAGACAAAGCCCTGCGCCAGCGGCTCAAAGCCTCGGTGCATTTTATCCTGACCGGTGGCCGTCAGCGTGGCCAGCGTGCGGCCATGGAAACTGCTGCGCATGGTGATAACCTGCTGACGCTCCGGGTGGCCGCTGTATATGGCGTATTTACGCGCCAGCTTGAGCGCGCCCTCGTTGGCCTCCGCGCCGCTGTTGCCAAAGAAAACTTTATCAAAGGCCGAATTTTCTACCAAAACCCCGGCCAGCTGCACTTGCGGCTCCAGCCAGTATAAATTAGAAGCGTGGATCAGTTTGGCCGCCTGTTCGGCCAGCGCCGCCGCCACCGCCGGGTGAGCATGGCCCAGCGCGTTTACGGCAATACCGCTGACAAAATCCAGATATTTGTTGCCGTCGGCGTCAAAAACATAACTGCCCTCGCCCCGCACCATAGCAATGGGCAGGCGGTTGAAAACATTAAGGCAGTATTTTTGGCCTTTGGCAATTATTTCCGCATTATTCATGTTTGTTATTCTTCTCTCTTCATATTTAAAATATATTTTTTTACCCTCTCAGCCAGCAACGCCCTAACGGTTGTTGCTGCCAGCTCTCCCAAAGGGAGAGCCAAGTTTTAAACCTGCCTCCCCCTCTGGGGGAGGTGGCTATTTCCTTTAAGGAAATAGCCGGAGAGGGCGAGCCTTTAACTTTTACTTGTTGATAACCATTGTGCCCACACCCTCTTTGGTGAAAATCTCTAAAAGCAGGCAATGGAGAACGCGGCCATCCAGAATGTGGACGCTGCCCACGCCCTGTTTAACCGCCTGCACGCAGCAATCCACCTTGGGCAGCATACCGCCGCTGATTACGCCCTGGGCTTTCAGCCCCTCCACCATTCGCGCCGGCAACACCGAAATCAACGAAGTTTTATCGTTATAATTGCGATACAGCCCCTCAACGTCGGTTAACAACATTAGTTTTTCCGCCTGCAAAGCCGTCGCCACCTTGCCGGCCACCAAATCAGCGTTGACATTTAAGCTCTCGCCATGGCGATCCACCGCCACAGGCGAAATCACCGGAATATAGCCCTGATCCAGCAGCGAATTTAGCAAAACAGTGTTAACGCTTTCCACCTCGCCAACCAATCCAAGATCCATCATCTGTTGGCCGCCGTCCGGAGTGGGAACCCGGGCGCGCTGCTTATGCGCCAGCAGCAGATTGCAGTCCGCGCCGGAAAGGCCAACCGCCAGACCGCCGTTTTGGTTGATATACTTGACAATGCTGCTGTTCACCTTTCCGGTCAGCACCATTTCCACAACCTCCATCACGTTCTCATCCGTAACGCGCTGGCCGTTGACAAATTCCACTTTCATACGCATTTGTTCCATCACGCTGTTAATATCGGGGCCGCCGCCATGCACCAAAACCGGCCGCATACCCACCAGCTGCATCAGCACAACGTCTTTAAGCACGCCCTCTTTCAGTTCCTCGCTTAGCATAGCGTTGCCGCCGTATTTAATCACCACGGTTTTACCATGAAAACGTCTGATATAGGGCAGAGCCTCCACCAGAATACTGGCTTTGTCGATTGGAGATATTTCCTGTTTGTCTATTGGAGTTGTAGACTGCATTTTGGTCCTCCTTTATTTGAACTTCTTCAGTGCGTCAATAGTGCTTCAGATACGAGGAATCAGTTTATGAACCGCGGAGGCGTACTATTAGTACGTTGACAAGGTGAATGAACTGATAACAAAGTAGATGAGGCGCTATTGGCGTGCTGCTCTAACTGCGATAGTCTGCATTAATACTTACATACTCATGCGACAAGTCGCACCCCCAGGCGCGGGCGGAATATTCGCCGTCGCCCAGTTCCAGCAGAATAAAGATCTCCCGCTCCTGCAAAATCCGGCTGGCCTGTTCCTCGTCAAACACCAGGCCGCTGCCGGCGCGCATCAGCTCAAGTTCGCCGCCGGCGCTGCGCAGGCGCAGGTTCACCCGGGACGCGTCGAATTCCGCGCCGGAATAACCGGCTGCGCAGACAATCCGCCCCCAGTTGGCGTCCTCGCCGTTAAAGGCCGCCTTAACCAAACTGGAACCAACCACCGCCTTAGCCGCCAGCCGCGCGTCTCGTTCGCTGGCCGCGCCGCTCACCTGGCAGTCCAAAAGCTTGGTCGCGCCCTCGCCGTCAAAGGCCATCAGCCGCGCCAGCCGGGCCGCAACCAGCGTCAACGCCTGCCGAAACTGAACATAACCCTCGCCGCCAGCCGCAACCTCGGCGTTGCCGGCCTGACCGTTAGCCAAAACCAGCATACTGTCGTTGGTGCTGGTATCGCCGTCCACCGTAACCATATTAAAGGTAGCGTCCGCCGACTCTTTAACCGCCTGCTGCAAGGCCGCCGGTGCAATCTGCAAATCAGTAGTGATAAAGCACAGCATCGTCGCCATATTCGGGTGAATCATACCGCTGCCCTTGGCCATACCGCCCACTGTTATAGTTTGGCCCTGATATTGGTAGCTTACCGCACATTCTTTGCGGTATAAATCAGTCGTCATAATCGCCTTGGCCGCCTCCTGGCCGCCATTGGCCGAAAGCTGCCCCTCCACGCAGGCGGCAATGCCCGCCCGCAAAATATCCATAGGCAGCTGCACGCCGATAACCCCAGTGCTGCAAACCAAAACCTGCTCGGCCGGTACACCCAAAGCCCGGCCGCAAAGCCCGGCCATTTCGGCGGCATTGGCCGCGCCCTCGGCCCCGGTGCAGGCGTTAGCATTGCCGCTGTTCACCACCACCGCCTGGGCGCGTCCGCCCGCCACCACCTGCCGGCACCAGTTAACCGGCGCGGCGGCGAACTTATTCTGGGTGAACACGCCGCCCACCGCCGCCGGCGTTTGCGAGTAAATAATCGCCAAATCCTTTCTGTCCGGGCACTTCTTCAGCCCGGCATGCAAACCGCCGGCCACAAACCCCCGGGCCGCCGTAACCCCGCCCGCAACTTCGCTGATCCAATCCAGATTTTCCGGATTTAGATTGCTTAGTTTTGGCATATTCTGTTCATTCTGTTTTTCAACTGTCATTTTAACTAAAATTCACTCTCCTATTTTTTTAAGATCTTGACAAACTATCTTACTTAGATAACAAAATAAATTTTTATCTATTAAAATACTTTTGTTTACTTATTATAAATTTTAAGATCTTGACAAACTATCTTACTTAGATAACAAAATAAATTTTTATCTATTAAAATACTTTTGTTTACTTATTATAAATTTTA
>CAQWMM010000023.1:0-2974 GCA_948907985.1 uncultured Bacillota bacterium | reverse complement strand
AACAAAATAAATTTTTATCTATTAAAATACTTTTGTTTACTTATTATAAATTTTAAGATCTTGACAAACTATCTTACTTAGACAACAAAATAAATTTTTATCTATTTAAAAATAATTTCGTTTTCTTATTATAAATTTTTTCGTATATTTATACATCCTAAGGCATCATTGGTATTTGCGTCAAGCCCATTGTTTCTGGCAAACCAAACATCAGATTCATATTCTGAACAGCCTGCCCAGCCGCGCCCTTAACAATATTGTCAATCGCGGCGCAAACCACTAACAGCCCGGTGCGTTCGTCCAGTTTCAAATTAAGATCACAGAAGTTGCTGCCCGCCACCCATTTGGTATGCGGCCAAACCTCTTCCGGCAGCAGGCGCACAAAATATTCATCCGCGTAAAAATCCTGCCAAAGCCGGCGCAATTCCGCCTGACCGACCGGGCGTCGCAGGCGCACATAAATTGTGGATAAAATCCCCCGGCTCATTGGCGTTAAATGCGGCGTGAACAAAACGCTGGCCGGCTCGTCCGCCAAACGGCTTAAACCCTGCTCAATCTCCGGCGTGTGGCGGTGCCCGGCCACGCCGTAGGGATTAATGCTGTCGTTAGCCTCGCAGAACAAAAGGTGTTGCTGCTCTTTGCGCCCGGCCCCGGTAATCCCTGATTTGCAGTCGGCAATCACCGGCTGGCTTAAATCAGCCAGGCCCGCCCTAAGCAGCGGCGCTAAAGCCAGTTGTACGCTGGTGGGATAACAACCGGGATTGCCCACCAGAGAAGCCCCGGCCACCTCCTGCCGCCAAAGCTCCGGAAGACCATAACAAGCCTGCTCTAACATTTCCGGCCGGGCATGGGGTTTTTTGTACCATTGTTCATAAACCGCCGCATCCTTAAAGCGGAAGTCCGCGCCCAAATCAATCACCTTAACGCCACGGCGCAAAAGTTCTGCCGCCGTTTCCGCCGAGATCCCCGCTGGCAGCGCCAAAAAGGCCACATCCGCCCCCGCCGCTCTGTCCAGATCCAGAGTTTCAATATATTCCACCCCGTCTGGCAAAAGACCGCGGAACCAGGGCGAAACCTCATCCAAACGCCGCCCGGCGTTGCCATGCCCGGCCAGACCAAAAATCCCGGCCGCCGGATGCTGCAACAAAAGCCGCACTAACTCGCCGCCAGCATAACCGGCCGCGCCAACCACCAAGGCTTTTATATTTTTCACAAACCTTTCCCCCTGTCCCCAAATAATGATATTGTCTATTATATACCTAAGTTAAGCTAATTGCAAGCCTTTTTTTGATATAATATGCAAAAACCGCGCATAAATATCATGAAAATCATGATAAATATACGCGGTTTAAAATACTGCCGGCAGCGTCGGCGCAACACATAATTCTTTCCCGGTCAGGCGGCGGCATTTTATCCAGCGCCGGCCTGCCGCCCGGCAACAGTAAATGATATGGTATATCCGGCCCATAATTCTGCGCCAGATAAGCGGCGATTCTGGCCACATCCTCCGGTTTATCGTTCTCGCCCTCCAGCAGGGGCGTAGATACCTCCAAATGCACGTCGGAAAGCGCCAGCGAACGCAGCGAAAGCAACACCTCGGCAAACGAAATGTGCATATTATTGCGATAAAAAGCCGAATCAAAAGCAAAAAGATCAAAGCGCACCGCGTCCAGATAGGGCAGCAGCTCCTGCAAAGGGCGGATATTAACGAAACCGGCGGTAGCCAAAATAACCCGCATATCACATTTCTTCAGCAGCATGGCCGACTGCAACAAAAACTCGTACCACATCAGCGGCTCGGCAAAAACAAAGGCCGCGCCAATGCAGCCCTGCGGCGCCAAATTCAGGCAGATATTGGCCAAATCCCGCGGCGTGATTGAACGGCCGCTGCCCACCTCCGCCCCAAAGGCGTCCCGCTCTCCCTGGGGAATAAAGTTGCAGCCAAAAGAGCCAAGTTTCAACACAATGCCGCCGCTGGCATACTGCACAATCGGCACGCTTTCCACCCGGCCAAACTGCATAATGGAAAGCCAGTTGTGGTTGGCCGACCACAAACGACCGCGCCGGTTGTATCGGGTTTGGCACCAGCCATGCTGACCGGGCGCCAGTTCACAAAAACGCGGGCAAAGGTCGCAAATTAAGTTACCGGACGACAAACGATGGCCAAAGGCAGCCTCGCCCCTGCCCACTTGCGGCGCTTGCAAAGTCGCCAAATTTTTCCCTCCCCATCTATGTAACTTAGGACACCAATCTATAATATACATCCAGATTTGCTCTGGATTGTCAATATTATAAAATATTCGGCAGGAAGAGAGAAAATCCTCTTTTGTTCGCTTGTCAATTACTGTTAAAAGCCGGCCACCGGCTGATCGCTGTAATAACTGACAATACCCAAAAAGACCGCGTAAGCCACCAGTTGTTGATAGCGGCTATCAGCCAACAGCAACTCCTCGTCCGGATTGGAGAGAAAACCGGTTTCTACCACGATAGAAGGAATCGCCAGTTTGTTAACCACATAAATATTCTCAATAGATTTGGCCACCCGATCGGTGTTTTGCAAAACCTCGCCCAGGCTCTGCTGAATACTTTCGGAAAGGCCCTGCCCCTCTACACTGCCCGCCGCAAAAAAAACCTGCGCGCCCCGATATTGCCGCTGGGGTATGCTGTTGGCCTGAATGGTGATAAACAAACCGGCCTGATTTTCTTCGGCAATTTCCACCCGGCGATAGGTATCCTGCCGTTTATTCTCCGCCAGGGCCTCGTCCGCGGTACGGGTTTCTACCACATTGGCCCCCACCTGCCGCAGCATAGCCGCCACCCGCTGACTGATTGCCAGATTTACGTCTTTCTCCAAAATACCGCTGCCGCCGATTGCCCCGGGGTCAAACCCGCCGTGCCCGGCGTCAATCACGATTGTTTTGCCCAAAAGGGCCAGCGCCAGGGCCGGCCGCTGCTGGTCCGGCGCAGTTTTCAG
>CAQWMM010000022.1 GCA_948907985.1 uncultured Bacillota bacterium | reverse complement strand
TTTATGTGCAGCATAACGACGGTTACATAACCCTTTATGCGCATATGCGGCGGGTGTATGTTAAGCCGGGAATGAAAGTTGACGAAAATACTGTACTGGGCGTAGAGGGGGCTACCGGCAAGGCGACCGGCAAGCACCTGCATTTGGAAGTACATAAAGTAGCGTACCATTACCCGGCACAAATAGATCCGTTGGCGTTTATCCGCGGCAGGTTAGGAGGTGATGAAGTGGAGAAACAACTGAAAATTCGGCTGAATGGCGTGGACAAGCAGGTTACAGCTATTGAAAAGGCTGGGCATAACTATGTGAAGTTACAGGATTTGAGGGACAGCCGTATTGACATTGGTTATGACGCTAAGTCCGGGGTGCCGGTGGTGGCGGTAAAATAGAAAAAGGTGCGCTGACAGTTTTTATGGCTGTTGGCGCACTTTTTTTGTTTTGACTATTGCGTAATATAGTTTTTGAATGTATAATTAATCATTAGAGTATTATTTTTTTATTTTGTTAATAATTAATATAACGACTTTATGTAGAAATATTGTTATGAGTTAAAATCTTAACATTTATTAAAATAATATTTATAACCGGTTTTCTGTTCTTTGCTATATATTTTTACTTATTATTTATAATATTGGTATGTTTCAATACTTTAAGAGGTGTGTAATATGAACAATATTTCAGTTATTCAATACAAGGAAGGGTTGGAACAGTTGGTCAAACTTGCAATTAAGCGAGAATTGATTCCTTTTTTTGGTGCAGGTTTTACTGCTGGATGTGAAGCTTCAGAGGGGGTAGTTCCAGATTCAAAAGGTGCAATGATTTCCATGCGTAAATTGATTTTAGAAAAAACTTCATTGTGTTCTAATTTGAATATTCAAACTCTTGATTTTTTTGCTCTTTCTGACTTGTTTTTTGAATTTGTTCCTTTTGAAGATCGTACAACGTACTTTGAAAAAAATTATACTGGAGTTACTTTGTATCCAATACAAAAGAGTTTTTTATCCGATATAGATTGGCCATATGCGTATACCATCAATATAGATGATGGAATTGAAAAAAATTCCACATTTGTTCCGATTTTACCTTATCATAAGCTTAGACGCCCTCGTGTATCAAAAAAATTGTTATATAAGCTTCATGGAGATGCGCTTCATGAAAGTAAATATAAAGATGGTGGAGAGAATATAGTTTTCAGTCAGAAACAGTATCTAAATGCAATTACGGACGAACAAAATTGTGATATATATAATACATTACTTTCTGATTTTGCCCAGCGTCATATTCTATTTATAGGGTGTAGTTTACAAAGTGAAAGTGACTTAATGTTTGTTTATCAAAAAAGTCTTCAATATAATCAAAATACATTTCGTGTTGTTCTTCGTACGCAAGTTCCTGATATTATTGAACAACAAAATTTGAAACAACATGGAATTAATGAAATTATAATTGTGGATAATTACGAACAGTTTTATCCGGATTTTCTTAATCTATATAATGAATTAAAAAAAGAATCCCGTGAAACGATCTATCAATATTTTAATCCTCAAATTGATTTGATTAGCGATAAAGAAGGATCTCTTAAATTGCTTGCTGGAGCTAATATTTTTAATGATGCTGAAAATAAATTTCATAAGGGTGCATTTCATATTCTACGGGAAGTAGTAAATGATATTTCTAAATGTTTGGAGAATAACTTTTGCGTTTTATTAAAAGGTAGGAGATTTAGTGGAAAAACATATATTCTATGTAGTATTACAGAAAGATTTAAAACAAATGATATTTTTTATTTTCCTTCTACAACATTTGCTGATGAAGAAATAGTTGAAAATCTTTTGTTAACTAGCAAGAATAGTTTGTTTTTATTTGATAGTAATTCAATTACTCCTGATGTTTATGGACTTTTATTGCAGTTTGGAGAGAAACTTGAATCAAATAATAACAGGCTTGTAATTGCTATAAACTCTAGTGATAACTATATGCCGACAAAGTTAAAATGTGAAGTATTTGAAATAAGCAATCAATTTAAAAAAGAATCAGAAATTATATTGAGCCAAAAGTCTTTGGATTCTTTTGGACTTATTAGACGTAAATATGGGCATACCAATATTGATTTTCTATATAAGCTTAAAAATGAACAAAATGTTTCAATACCTTGGAATGATAAGGCCGATCAAGTCTATACAAGCTCTGAAAAACGAATTATATTTGCTCTTTCGGCGTTGGATAAATTATACTATTCTGATTTAATTGCATTAAAGTTTACTCAAAAAGAAATAAACGATCTTTGTATTAAAGTCGAACCCTTCATAGAATTTATTCCGACAAGTTCTCAAGAAGCAACTCGTCATTCCAATATGAAACTAGTACATAATAGTAAAATAGCTCTTACGGAAATATTAAAAAGATTTACGGATGATGATATTTTAAATAGTGTTATGTACATTGTAAAAGAGTTTCGTCCGGATTATAATCGTAGACGACTATATATTGAAATTATACTTTTTGATACATTGAATCAACTATTTAACGGAAGAGAAAAATCGAAAGAGCTTATTGCAACAATTTATGCAAAACTACAGTCATTGCTTAACGATGATTTACATTATTGGCTTCAGCGTGCTAAAAGCATCTATCGTACCAAATGTTCAGAAACAGATCTTAATGAAGCATATACATATGCAAAAAAAGCTTATTTAGATGGCTATGGTTCTATTAATATAAAAGCAGCACTTACTATTGCTTTAATTTCTTGTGCTTTAAGTGAATTTACAGAAGAACAAAAATTAGGTTATAGTGAAGAAGCTGTATTGTTAGCTTATGAAGCTGTATTTTCAGATTTTTTTGAAATCAATCCTAATTATTTACAAGCGGAGATTCAAATTGGACGAAATACACATAGTGAACAACGTATTATTAATGCATGTGAATATGTAATTGAAAATTCTAATGATAGTAATTATGTTGAAAAAGGTAAACGGATTTTGGGTCAATTTGCATTGTTAAAAGAAAAAAAGATGAAAAAGTATAATTAAAAGTAAATTATAATTAATCAAATGTTGTCTTGTTCAGTTCTATTTTGGTGGTCAGTTTTTTATTAATAATCTCATGTTGACCTTGTAAATGTCATATTATATGATTAAATAAAGATAGAATATAATTTGATTATAGGTAACATATAATTAACAATAAACGCTGGTAATATATAATAAATTGCGTAAACAAAAAAAGATTTAAAGCTTTTTGTTAAAATTAATAAATCAAAAGATTATCAGACATTTACGGCAGGTAAACTAAAGAAAAATCTTTATAAATAACCCACTTTATAACACACTTTTTTAATTTCGTACGTTATGAACAATTCACATAGAACTATAAAACGCCTGTTAAAAGCGGTTATAGTCTTTGAAAACTTACTGTGAAATATTAAATTTACAGGTTCAAATCCTGTTATCTCCACCAGAACATAGAAAACCGAACCTGAAGCCAAACAAATGGCAGCGGGTTCGGTTTTTTGGTGCGCTGCTGTTTAGACGGCAGGGAATGGAAAGCGGCGGCGTCTGTTTTGTTGAGGAATAAAACCAATATATGTAAGGAGAGATGAAAGAAGATGTTAGAGAAAATTACTGTTCAGAGTTGGCTGGCTCAGCGCGGGTTGGTGTTACAGCCAGGCTTTACCGAGAAGTTGCAGGCTTTGGCCGCTGAATATAAAAAAACCAGCAAATAACGCTGTTAAACACTGTTTATAAGCTTTTGGGCTGCAATAAAACGGATATATACCGTTGGCAGTGCAATCCATACAGCACGCATCAAACCGCAGTTAAACATAAATTGTTGGTGGTGGAAAATGCCGCCCGGCTTTTTGATTTGACGGCAGAACAGGCAGAAAGTCTGGCCAATAGGGCCGGGCTTTCATTAGGCGCGGCGGGGGCGGATTGCCGGCTGCTGCCTTGCCTTTTAAGGGAGTGTACGTCTCAACAGCGAAATCTGCTTTATCAAACCGTGCTTAGCGAGCGAATGTTGCAATATTATATGGCAGGACGTCAGCCCGGCAAACAGGTTTTGCTGGCAATTTTAATTTTGTTGAACCAGACGGCGGAAAAAGCTGTTTGGCAGGCGCAGCTGGGCGCTTATGGTTATTGCCTTTCAGACAGTTTGGCTAATGATTTGGTGGTGCGCTGGTTTTTATCGTTGGGTGAAGAGGCCGTTGGTTTGCGGCTGCTTAACCGCGTTAACACTGTTTTATATGAACTGAATTTGCCGCTGCTGCTGGGTGGGGCAGGAAAAAGTTACAGATAATTTCGGGACAACTCCTTGGTGCATCGGTTAAAATAGTTGCAAGATAAAATAAAAGGAGGTTGGCTATTATGGCTAAAACCAAAAATGCGGCTAATGATTTGCAGCAAAATTTTAACCGATACCTGGAGGAGCAGGTAAAACAGGTGTTTGGGGCGGAGATTGGCCCGGATTTTCGTGCCTTTCAACACAACGCCGATTTTAATTACTTCACTTTTGACGGTACATACTACAGTTTGCCGGCTCTGCACTGCCTTGATTCGCTGCTGAAATATAATTCGGCAACAGGTCAGTTCAGCCTGGAGGAGTCGGGATTTTCCCGTTTGTATCACAACGTGCTGCGGGTTAGCCGCTATACGCTCTCTAAAGCCACGCAGAACAAAGTCAACGCGGATCTGCTGAAATATCAGGCGCAAATGATCGAAGTGATCAAGTATTATCCAGGCTCTTTGCCGCCGTTAACCAGCGATAAACCGCAGGATAAAATTTTTGAGATTTACACCAACTGCGCCGAGGCTTTTCATGGCGATGTTACCAAACAGTGTGATATTATCCCGGATTCGCTGTTCAATTTTAAAGCGGCTCTGCAAAATCTCAACAATATGCAAGGCGATGCGGCGCAAATGATTATGGAAGTTGGCAACAAAAACGCTTATTTGAGCAAGCTTATTAATAATATGGAGAATCCCGGCGCCGGTAACGCTGGTTTGGCGGTGAATAAAACAGATTTTTATGTCGGTTATGAAGGAATACGCATGCCTAAAGATTTGTTGGATTCGCTTAATACCGAAGATAATAAGCTGACAGTTGTTGTCAGCGGCGAAGCCTACAGCAGCACTGAAATGAATCTGCATGTGAACAACCGCGGTAACTTCTGTCTGCCTTTTAACCTGTTGCTGGATTTGGAGGTTGAGCATAAAAGCACCTTTGATATGGAAACGCTGAAAACCGCCGATACCACGTTAGAGGCCAGCATAACCTACAGCGGCTTGACCAAGGTGCCGGTTGTGCCGGCGGCGGCTAATATCAGCGGCAGCCAGGGCTGGTATGCCGAAACCACCGTTTTACACGAACTTAAAGAAAAATCCGGGGCGGATATCGATGGCTATAAGCTGACCGGCAGCGAGTTTGACGCCGATAAACTTTTTGGTAAGCAGCTGGCTTGTCTGAAAAGTCTGCTTATCAGTAAAATGCCCACAATCAGCGTAACTTTAAGCAATATTGACATGGAATATGCTCACTCCGTTTTCGTTATGAATAATGATGTTACCCTGACCTTGTTCGGCTTTATCAAGATTGGTCATAACCACGATTATCGGACGGAGAACATCAGCTTTAACGACGACGAGTCCAGCGTAACATTGACTTTCCGCCAGCCGGACACCACCGGCACGCCGGACCCGGACACTGCCGCAGCTTTTGTTATGGGCGGAGTTCCCTATTATCCGGGTGTGAACTAGGGGGTGCGCGATGAAACATTTTCTAAGTTTGCCGCTCAGCCAGGCGGCGCAGGCTTTGAATATTGACTGGGCGCAGCTTGATCAGGAATTGCAGCTGGTTTATAAAAAACAGCCTGATGGAGAGGATTATGTTTTTGCCGGCGAATATTTCCCGGACGACGATGGCGTCGCCGAAGATGAGGAAGCGATTATTCTGCCGGTTTCTTCCGTTTATGCCGGAACCGAGGATTGGGATGCAGGCGCAGATTTTGCCAATATTATTGGTAGCACCGGCGATGATCCCAAAGATAACAAGGGCAAAGGCTCTTCCTGGAAAAAGCTGGCCGAAGCGGCAGGCATAAGTTGGGAGTGCAACGCGGAAAAGGATCATTTTTACGATCAGTTCACTGGTCAGCTGGTAACCGTTCCCGCGAGGCATTATGTCTGCAATCAGGATCGCTTAAAGCCGGGCGACAGGCTGAATATGATTGGCGGCCATGTGCTGGCCGGAACCACTCCCGGCAGGGTTACGCCGGGAAGCACCGTGCGGGTGATTCCCCTTTGCAAGCATCACAATTCGCTGGCGGTTAATCATGGCGGCAGAACCCCTGGCAACGGCAATGGTTTTTATATGCGAACTAAGTTTGATACAAAAATGTTGCTGATGAACAGTTATATGCCGAACAGTCAGGTGCAGAAGTATCTGGTTAAGGAGTAAACATAATGGGCAGTCTGATTTATGCAGACTGCCCTTAAAATTTATGCTGATTTTTCGTTGTTTAGCGCTGGCCGCAAAATTTGGTACCGATACTGCCGCCCTCCAGCAGGGCGTAGAGGTCAGCCGGGCGCTGGCCGTTGGTAATCACCACGTCGATCCCCTGAATGGTGGCCAGCTCGGCCGCCTGCAATTTGGTACGCATACCGCCGGTGCCGCGGCGGGAACCTGCGCCGCCGGCCAGCCGGTAAACGCTTTCGTCCAGTCGGTCAATGCGCTGGATCAGCTTGGCGTCTGGGTGCAGGCGGGGATCGTTGTCAAAAAGGCCGTCAATATCGGAAAAAATCACCAGCAGGCTGGCGCGGCAAAGCACCGCCACCACGGCGGATAGCTTGTCGTTATCGCCAAAAAGCCGCTCTTCTGATTCAATTTCCGTATAGCTGACGGAGTCGTTTTCATTAACAATCGGGATAACGCCCATCTCCAGCAGGGCGTTAAAGGTGTTGGTTAAGTTCTCGCGCTTTTCTTCCAGCTCGATGTCTTCGGCGTTCAACAAAATCTGGCCAATAGTTTTATCATAGCCGCTGAAGAATTTATCATAAAGATACATGTTGCTGCATTGGCCAACGGCGGCGGCGGCCTGCTTAAAACGCATTTCGGTTGGGCGAGCGGCCATGTTCAGTTTGTTAGCGCCTACGGCGATTGCCCCGGAGGATACCAGGATAACCTCATAGCCCATATTCTGCACGTCGGCCAACACGCAGGCCAGGCGGTCAAAGGCGCGCAGATTACTTTTGCCCAGTTCGTTGGTGAGGGTGGAGGTGCCCACCTTAACCACAATTCGATTTGGAATTAACTTCATTTCTGGTTTGATGCTCCAATTTTTTAGTATGTTTATTTATAATCCTCGCGGTCGGCCAGATATTTTTCCAGCTTGCGTTTAACCCGTTGCAGGGCGTTGTCAATGGATTTAACGTGGCGGCCCAAATCCTCGGCAATCTCCTGATAGGATTTGCCCTCCAGATAATACATCAGAACTTTCCATTCCAGCGAGCTTAAAAGCTCGCCCATTTTTTCTTCAATTTCCGAGAACTCCTCGCGGCTGATAATCAATTCTTCCGGATCGGTAACCTTGTTGCCAGTGATCACATCTAACAGGGTGCGGTCGGAGTCTTCGTCGTAAATCGGTTTGTTCAGGCTGACATAGGAGTTCAGCGGAATATGTTTCTGGCGGGTGGCGGTTTTAATCGCTGTGATAATCTGCCGCGTAATGCAGAGTTCGGCAAAAGCGCGGAAAGAAGAAAGCTTATCGCTCCGAAAATCCCGAATGGCTTTATACATGCCAATCATGCCTTCCTGGATCAGGTCTTCTTTGTCGCCGCCCAACAAAAAATAGGTTCGCGCCTTAGCGCGTACATAATTCTTATATTTATTAATTAGGTATTCCTGCGCGTCAATGTCGCCGGTGCGGGCAATTTCCACAATGGTTTCATCGGTCATACTATCATAATCCGGCAGGGGTGTGCCTGCAATACCAAGTTTCATCAGCATTCACCTCTATATACCTATATTATAACGAATTTGACCAAAACAGTCAAGTCGCCAAGGCAAATACCTGCTGGTAAAATATAACCTTTTATTTTGGGGTGGAAGAATTTTTTACCATTTTTTCAAATTCGTGCCTTTTCAGACGCAGTTCCCGGCCGCAGCCCCGGCATTGCAAACAGACGTCCATTCCCATGCGCAGCACCAGCCAATCGTTAGCGCCGCAGGCGTGATTTTTTTTCAGGCGCACCAAATCCCCGGCGGCGCGCTCCGGCGGGCGCGCCATCAGGAGCCTGTCCTTTCCTGCGGCACGTCGGCAGACTCAATTTTTTCTACCAGTTTGCTGTGCAGCTCGCCCTCGTCCAACATAATCTGTTCAGCCAACTGTTCTTCCCATTTGCTCAAAAAAGAGGCGCACATTGATTTAACCGTCCAGGCCTCGTCCCGATCGAAAGCGGCCTGCAAAACCGGCACCGCCGCCGTGCCGCCGCAGCGGCCCAGCGTTTCGCAGGCGGCGGCGCGCACGTTGTTTTCCTCATCCTGCACCAGCGGGGCCAAAAAATCCAGCAGGTTGGGCGGCGGGGTTAGGGCGCAGGTTTTGGCGGCCAAAAGGCGCAGTTCGGCCGCCGGCTCCAAAATGGCATACTGCAAAATTTCGGTAGCGGTGGCCGGACGCAGCTGGCCGATAACCTGCAAAATCCGCTTTTTTTCGGCATTATTGACGCTGGGATAGACCATTGACAAAATTCGCCCCGGCTTTTCGCCAAAAGCGGCTAAAACTTTGCTTACCAGCGCCACGTCGTAGGTTTCGTCTTTCAGGGCGGCCACAATCAGCGGCGAGATCAAACGCTCGTCGCTAATCGACAACAGCAGGTCGGCTGCCGCCTGACGCAGGGCGTCGCTTTTGTCCGGCAGCAGACCAATCAGCCTTTTGAGCAGGTTTTCCTGCGCGTCTGCCGGGAGTTTTGGCCAAAGGGCAGCCGTTGCCTGGGCGGCTTCCTTATCCGGCAGCAGCGCCAGATAAGCCTGCGGCCAGCCGGCCAAATCGGCCAGACGGCCAACGTCCGCCTGTTCCTGTTCATTCATCACCGGCCAAAGCTGCAAAAGCCTGGCCGCCTTGGGCTGTTTAGCCTGCCACTTACGCAAAACGGAGGGCGTAAATTTAGCGCTGCCAAACAACATTCAACCACCTCGCTAATTTATTTTCGGCTGGATTGGCCGGCGTTTTAGATTATCGAGAGCGCCGAGAACCAAATCAAACTGCCGAGTTCTAAGATTAATTGTAAAACCAGTTTTGAAGATGTAAAGATTGTATTAACGACTGAAAGCTCCGGTACCAGGCTGATCAGCCAGGGCA
This sequence comes from uncultured Bacillota bacterium, assembly GCA_948907985.1. Classification (GTDB taxonomy): domain Bacteria; phylum Bacillota; class Dehalobacteriia; order UBA4068; family UBA4997; genus Avidehalobacter. The sequence continues at coordinate 25,961 of CAQWMM010000022.1, read as the reverse complement.
TAATCCAGACGTAAATACAATAAAGAAACATTACATAAATCAGCATTTGCAGGCAAGCGCCCAGGCTGCGGCTGATGTGGCCGAGCATAGGGGTGTGGTTCACCATGCGCCCGAAAGAGCCGGTGCCGAAACGTACCAGCCAGGTTACGGCAGAGGTTATCGCCACAAAAATAGCAATTTCCAGTAGCCGGCCCAGCGCGGTGTTGGTAAAAAACCACTCTGCCAGCAGGGGGCTGTTGCCGGCCTGAATCAGCGCGTCGCCCATGTGTTCCTCCAACTGGGGGGTAATCATGCCCACAATCTGCGGCGTTAGCCGCCGCGCCATAAAAACGCCGACAATAACGCCGCCATAAGAGCCTAAAATTTTCACAACGCCGCGCCGCCAGCCGTCCAGCAGCGCGATGAGCAAAATCAGCCCTAAAATAATATCTCCCATTCAATAACTCCTTTGGCTATTACACAAAATATACACTTATTTATTTAGTTTAAGCTTCGCGAATTTGTCCCGTGCCATTAATTAAATATTTATAGGAAGTCATGGCGATAAGCCCCATCGGGCCGCGGGCGTGCAGTTTTTGGGTGCTGATACCGATTTCTGCGCCAAAACCGAATTGAAAACCGTCGGTGAAACGGGTGGAGGCATTGACATAGACCGCCGCCGCGTCCACATTCTGTTGAAAATAGGCCGCCGCCGCCGGATTCTCGGTGATGATTGCCTCGGAGTGGCGGGTGTTGTAGCGGTTGATGTGCTCCACCGCCTCCTGATAATTCTGCACCACCCGGCAGGCAATGATCAGCGCGCCGTATTCCTTGCGCCAATCTTCGTCGCCGGCGGGGGAGGCGTCCTGCAAAATTTGCAGCGTCTTCTGGCAGCCGCGGATTTCTACCCCCTGCGTCCGCAAAGCCTGGGCAATCTGCGGCAGCAGCGCGGGCGCGCAGGCCTCGTCGATCAGCAGGGTTTCCGCGGCGTTGCAAACAGCCGGCCGCTGCACCTTGGCGTTCAGAATAATATCAACCGCCATTTGCGGTTGGGCGCTGGCCTCCACATAGATGTGGCAGTTGCCTGCGCCAGTTTCAATCACCGGCACGGTGGCCTGGCGCAGCACGCTTTGAATCAGTCCGGCTCCGCCGCGGGGAATCAGCACGTCGATGTATTGATTAAGCTGCATCATGGCCTGCGCCGCCGCGCGTGAGGTATCCGTTAAAAGCTGCACGGCGTCTTCCGGCAGTCCGGCGGCCTGCGCGCCCTGGCGCAGCGCCTGGCAAATCGCCTGGTTAGACTGCAATGCGTCGCTGCCGCCGCGCAGCAGTACGGCATTGCCGGTTTTCAGGCAGATACCGGCCGCGTCGGAGGTAACGTTGGGGCGGGCCTCATAAATGATACCGATAACCCCTAAAGGAACGCGTTTCTGTATGATCTCAATGCCGGAGGCCGCCTGCCAGCGCGCCATTTCCTGCCCGATTGGATCGGGCAGTTCGCAGAGGGCCAGCAGCCCGCCGGCCATTTCGCGCAGGCGTTTTTCGTCCAGCTTCAGACGATCCAGAAAGGCCGCCGACATGCCCAGGCGCTGGGCGCTTTGCAAATCCAGCTGGTTGGCCGCCAGAATTGGCGTTTCGTTGTCCAGCAGGGCGGCGGCCATTTTGTGCAGCGCGCGATTTTTCTGTTCGGAGGGCGCAGCGGCCAAAGCAAGAGAGGCGGCTTTGGCCTGCCGCCCCAGTTTCAGAACTTCTTCATTAACAATATTTTCTGTATTAAGATGATTTCCCATAATAATAAAAGCCTCTTTTATGTATGATTAGGCGCTGATCAGCCCCATAAAGCCGGCAATCAGCACAATAATACCCAGCACAATACGGTACCAGCCGAAAACCTGGAAATCATGCTCCTTGATGTAGGCCATCAGGAATTTGATTGCCAGCACCGCCACGACAAAGGATACCAGCATACCGGTGAGCAGAATCAGAATTTCGTTGGTGGTAAAACCCAGGCCGAATTTAACCAGCTTGAGAAAACTTGCGCCAAACATCACCGGAATCGCCAGGAAGAACGAGAACTCGGCGGCGTCGCGGCGGTTTACGCCCAGCAGCATTGCGCCCAGAATGGTTGCGCCGCTGCGCGAGGTGCCCGGCACCAGCGAGAGCACCTGAAAACAGCCAATGCCAAAAGCCAGCATATAAGAAATCTCGGAAAGCTCCTGGATACGAAACTCGCGGTTGCTGTGCGCGTTAAATTTTTCCAGCAGAATGAAGAAAATACCATAAATAATCAGCGCCCAGGCCACCACGCTGTAGCCGCGCAGATGTTCGTCCATCCAGTCGTCAAACATAATGCCCAGCACGCCGGCCGGCACGCAGGCCACAATTACTTTGGCCCAGAGCACTGCCGAGGCGCGTTTTTCCGAATAGGTTTTGCGGGCGGAGAACAGGTTCAGCTTGTCGAAATAAAGGTAGACCACCGAGAGAATCGCGCCAAGCTGAATCACCACCATGAACATATTCCAAAAATCTTCGCTGACGTTCAGGTGCAGCAGGGTATCAAAGAGAATTAAATGGCCGGTGCTGGAAATCGGCAGCCATTCGGTTATGCCTTCCACCACGCCCAGACAGACTACTTTTAGAAATTCAATTAAACTCATTATAAAACAATAAAACCCCTTTCTTTTGGCCAACTTATCACAAAAAAATAAATATTTATCTGCTAAAAAAAATTATTCTGCGCTTTGTTCCTCGCGGATTTTGGCTCCGACTTCAACCAGCTTGCCTACGATATTTTCATAGCCCCGGTAGATATGATCCACCTGGCCGATTACGGTTTCTCCCTCGGCGGCCAGCGCCGCCACAATCATAGCCGCGCCGGCGCGTAAATCGGTGGCCTCCACATATGCGCCCTGAAGTTTAGGCACCCCCCTAATTATGGCGGTGTGGCCGTTCACGCTGATGTCCGCGCCCATTTTTTGCAGTTCGGCGACGTGCATAAAACGGTTCTCAAAAACGGTTTCGCGGATGGTGCTGTTGCCGGCGGCCAGCGCCAGAAAGGCCATAAATTGCGCCTGCATATCGGTTGGGAAACCGGGATAGGGCAGGGTTTTAATTTCCACCGGCAAAATCCGGCCGGAGGGCAGAACCCTAAGTCCGTCAATTTCGTCGATAATCCGCACGCCCGCGTCGTTCAGCTTGGCAATAATCGGCTGCAAGTGGCTGGTAATCACGTTTTCCAAAAACAACTCGCTGCCGGTGATTGCCGCCATCAACATAAAGCTGCCCGCCTCGATACGGTCGGGGATGGTGGTGTGGCGTGCCGGATGCAGGGCCCTGACGCCCACAATGCGAATGGTATCGGTGCCCGCGCCCTTGATTTTTGCGCCCATAGCCCCCAGAAAGTTGGCCAGGTCCACAATCTCCGGCTCTTTGGCGGCGTTTTCAATAGTGGTCAGGCCCTCGGCCAGCGTGGCCGCCATCATAATATTTTCGGTTGCGCCGACGCTGGGAAAGTCCAGATAAATCCGCGCGCCGTGCAGATTGTTCACTTTGGCCTCAATATAACGCTCGCCAATGGTGATCTGCGCCCCCATGGCCTCAAAGCCTTTCAGGTGCAGGTCGATTGGGCGCGCGCCGATGGCGCAGCCGCCGGGCAGGGGAATTTTGGCCTCGCCAAGCTTGGCCAGCAGCGGCCCCATCACCAAAAAAGAGGCGCGCATCTTCTGCACCTCCTCAAAAGGGGCGGTGCAGTCAGTCAGGCTGGCAGGATTTATTTGCAGAATGCCGTCGGCATATTGCGTATGCGCCCCCAGATAGTTCAGAACGTCGCACATATAACAGACGTCGGTTAACCAGGGGGTTTCTTCAATTTCGGAAACTCCTTCCGGCAGCAGGGCGGCGGCAATCAGCGGCAAAACGGCGTTTTTGGCTCCGCTGATGTGTACGGAGCCGCTTAAACGGTGGCCGCCCTCGATAATAATATTATTCACAAATTCTCTCCCAAATTCAGGCTGTGGTACTCAATTTAGCAAACAGTCTGATAATATTATATTCGCTAATGTATTCGCTAATTATATTTTTTTTCCTGCCTGTGGCAGAAAATCCAACAAAATTTGGTCCTGGCATTATTTGGCATTACGGCCGGCGTCCTTGCCGGCAAACCAAACGCTGATACTGGTGCCCTGCCCAACCTGGCTTTGCAGGCTCAATTTGGCCCCCAGCTGCAAAACAATATGCTTGACGATTGCCAACCCCAGGCCGGTGCCGCCGCTGGCCTTGCTGCGGCTTTTATCCGCCCGGTAAAAGCGTTCAAATATGCGCTCCTGGTGTTCCGGCGGAATACCAATGCCGTTATCCCGGACGGTTAACAGCACGCCGCCGTCCTCGTCCTGCACCGAAACCCGCACCCAGCCGCCGGGGTGATTATAGCGGATCGCGTTGTCGCACAGGTTATAAACCAATTCTTCCAGCAGATCCCGCTGGGCAAAAACCTGGCTGTACACACCCTCCACCCGCAAATCAATGCCGGCGCGCTGGGCGTTAAAAGCCAGCAGCCCGGCTGTATCCTGGGCAATAGGCAGCAGCGGCAGCCAGTCCAGTTCGGCGGCGGCTTGCGGCTCATCCAACTCTGAAAGCTTCAAAATATCCCGGATCAGCGCAATCAGCCGCCCAGCCTCGGTATGAATTTTGCTGGCAAACTCTTTAATATCCTCCTGCTGCGCCATGCCGGTTTCGATCATCTCCGCATAGCCGGAAATTGAAGTTAACGGCGTTTTCAGTTCATGGGACACGTTGGCGGAAAATTCCTGCCGCTGGCGAATATTTTCTTCCTTTTGCACCTGTCGCTGCTGCAAAGCCTCAATAAAAGGCAGCAGTTCAGGATAGGGCGCCTGGCTGTTCCATTCCTCCGGCGGCAGGGCGGCAAACTCCTGCATGGGGTTTAGCACTAAAGCCGCCAACTGCCAGGCCAGCCAAAAAAGCGTTGCCAGCCAAATTGTCGCCAGAAACGCCTGCCCCAGCCATGAATCCGCAATCACGCTTCGGCTGATAATCAACAGAATAATGGCCAGACCGCTCAGCAGCAGGCCGTCTATTACAAAAAGCTGGCGCAGTCTGCGTTCCATAAAGTTGCCCTCCTACTCGATCTTATCCAGCGGCTGGACTGCGATTGAATAATTTGAGAAGATTATTCAATCTTGCCCGGCGGCCGGACTGCGATCGAATAATTTATAAAATTATTCGATCTTGTATCCCACGTTGCGTACGGTTTTGATACAGCTGGCGCTTTTGCCCAGCTTTTGGCGCAGGGTTTTAATGTGCATATCCACCGTTCGGCTTTCGCCCTCAAAGTCGGTGCCCCAAACCTTATCCATAATGCGCTCGCGGCTTAATACGATACCAGTGTTCAGCAGCAGCAGCTTTAACAGTTCATATTCCTTAAAGGTCAGGCTGCAAGCCCGCCCGTCGGCCCAAACCTGGCGTTTTTCGTCGTCCAGCTGGATAGAATCCATTTTCAGCAGCGAGTGCTGAGGTTTTTTTGCGCGCCGTAAAACCACCTTAACCCGGGCCACCAGTTCAATAATGCCAAAAGGTTTGGTGATGTAGTCGTCGGCGCCGTTTTCCAGGCCGCGCACCGCGTCAATTTCGGTGCTTTTGGCCGTAACGATAATTACGGGGATATCTTTGGTGCGCTGGCCGCTGCGCAGTTTTTGTAAAAGCGTGTAGCCGTCTTCACCGGGCAGCATAATATCCAAAATCAGCAGTTCCGGCAGCCGGACGGCGCAGGCCTGCCAAAATTCGGCGGCGTCGGCAAACTCCGCCACTTCAAAGCCGCTGTTTTTCAGGGCGTAGCTTTCCATTTGACGGATGTTTACGTCGTCTTCCACAATATAAAGCATAAAAAATCCTCCGCCCAAAATAAGATATATTACCATTATATCATATTTCTGCGGAGGATACAATAGTTTTTATAATTCCGGCGGCGTATCGGCCAGTTTGTAGGTTTCCTGATAGAATCTGCGCAGGTTGTTATAGGATTTGTTGCCGTTGTTGCGCAGGTCGTTCAGGTATTTGTGGGTGTCAAAGCTGTTATGCTGAATTTCGATAATACAGGCCGCCACGTTGGAGCAGTGATCGGAAATACGTTCCAGATTGGTCAGCACGTCCTGGAAGATAAAACCTTTTTCCAGCGAACAAATCCCTCTTTGCATACGTTCAATGTGGCGGTTTTTAACCTGGCTGCACAGGTCGTCGATGACTTCCTCCAGCGGCTCCACCCGGATAGCGTCGGCCAAATCCTCGGTGGCAAAGCAGTTAAGGGTTAAATCCAAAATTTCGCTGATCGAAGAGCGCAAAACCTGCAAATCCTGAAAGGCCGGTTCTGAAAAGCTGATTTTTTTTTCGTGCAGTTCAGCGGCGGAGTTCAGCAGGTTACAGGTGTGGTCGCCAATGCGTTCAAAATCGGTGATGGTGTGCAGCAGCTTGGAAATCTGCCGGTTGTCCTGCTGGGCCAAACTGCGCTCCGATAGGCGGATTAGATAGGTTCCCAGCTTGTCCTCATAATTATCAATGCGGCTTTCGTTTTCTTCCATAAAATCAGCTTTTTTGCTATCGTACTTTTGCAAAACCTCAAAGGCCATATCCAAATTTTCCCGTCCAAGGATGCCCATTTCCAAAGTGGCTTTATCGGCGGCGTCGATGGCTACGCCGGGCGTAACCAGCAAACGTTCGTCCAGAATTTCCGGCAGATTGGAGGTGGTGTTGTTCTCTTTATCCTTGATAGAAAAGCAGACCAGCCTTTCCAGCTGTTTGGTAAAGGGCAGCAGAACCAGCGTACAGGTGATGTTGAAAAGGCTGTGCAGCACGGCCACGTCTAGAGCCACCACCGGCTGATCGAAAAAGCTGAAGTTAATCAAGGCGTGCAGACCGTAAAAAGCGAGCAGGAAGATAATTGCGCCGATGATATTGAAGTATAAATGCCCCAGAGCGGCCCGGCGGGCGTTTTTGCTGGTGCCGATGGAGGAGAGCATGGCGGTTACGCAGGTGCCGATGTTCTGGCCCAGGATAATTGGCACGGCGGCGCTGTAGGTTACCAGGCCGGAGATGCTGACGGCCTGCAAAATGCCTACCGAGGCGGCGGAGCTTTGCAGAACCGCCGTCATCAGAACGCCCATCAGCAAACCCAAAAGCGGGTTTTGGAAGAGCAGCAGCAGGTTGGCAAATTCTGGCATATCGGCCAGAGGAGCGGCGGATTGGGACATAATCAGCATGCCGTACATCAGCAGGGCGAAACCCAAAAAGATACTGCCTACGTCTTTTTTGCGGGGGCTTTTGCTGAACATCAGCAGGCAAATGCCCACCAGCGCAATAATTGGTGAAAATGACGAGGGCTTGAGCATATTAATAAAGAAATTATCGCTTTCAATGCCCACCAGGCTTAAAAACCAGGCGGTAATCGTGGTGCCGATGTTGGCGCCCATAATAATACTAAGCGCCTGGCGCAGCTGCATAATGCCGGAGTTAACAAAGCCCACCACCATAACCGTTGTGGCGGAAGACGACTGGATAACCGCCGTTACTGCCGCGCCCAACGCTACGCCCTTAATCGGGTTAGAACTCATCTTGCCCAGCAGGGTGGTCAGGCTGCCGCCGGACTGTTTTTCTAGCCCCTCGCCCATTACGCTCATACCGTACAGAAAAAAGGCCAGGCCGCCAAACATATTAAGCCAGTTGAAAAAGGTCATAACTTGCTCCCATCCAGACTTTACGTCTATCGTACTATAAAATTGATTTTAAAATAGAAAGGTAAAATTCATGTCCTAAGTCTTGTAAAATTTATGTAAAATATTTCTGATAGGAAAATTTTATCGGATATAAAATTTATGTAAAATATTTCTGATAGGAAAATTAAAAAAGAGTGGGCAAATAGCGTTGCTTAAGCGGCCCTCTCCGGCTTATTCAGCAAAGCTGTATAAGCCACCTCTCCCAAAGGGAGAGGCAAGTCTTTTTGGCCTGTAAGCCTTGGCTCTCCCCTTGGGAGAGCTGGCAGCGACGACTGGCAAGGAGTCGCTGACTGAGAGGGCGTGGAATTGCATAAAACTGTTTGTTTTGTCCACTCCTAAAAAATTAAAAAAGTGCTTGACAAATTCTGGTGGCGGTTGTATAATTGTGTTAATCAACTAATACAGTTGTACAATAATACAGTAATACAATTTTAATAAAAGGAGAGTTCAGGTGAAAATTCAAGGTGGAAACAATGGGTTGGGAATTTGATTTGGATAAGCCGCTTTATTTGCAGATTGTGGAAAATATCAAGCTGAAGATTATCAACGGCGAATATCCCGCCGGCGAGCGTCTGCCCTCGGTGCGCGAGCTGGCGGCCGAGGCCTCGGTGAACCCCAACACCATGCAAAAGGCGCTGGCCGAGCTGGAACGCGCCGGCCTGGTGTATAGCCAGCGCACCAGCGGGCGGTTTATTACGGATAATACGCTGCTTTTAAAGAATCTGCGTTATCAAAGCGCCCAGCAGCATATTGAGGATTTTATTGCGCATATGCAGCAGTTGGGCATCAGCCCGCCGCAGGCTTTGGAAATGCTGGCCGCCAAAGTCCAAGAAGTTTGAGGGCGGCAAACGGAGATGTGTAAAAAGTGATAATGATGTTGTGTGAGAATTAGAAAATAAGGAGTTATTAATAATGGAAGAAATTATTCTGGAGTGTTCCGGCCTGTGCAAGTCTTATGGGCATAAGACGGCGCTGAACGGGATCAGCCTGAAGCTGCCGGCGGGTAAGATTATCGGCCTGCTGGGGCCGAACGGCAGCGGCAAAACCACGCTGTTAAAACTGATTAACGGCCTGCTGACGCCGACTGCGGGCAGTCTGCTGATCGGCGGCAATCCGCCGGGGAGGGAAACAAAGAAAATTGTTTCATATCTGCCGGAGCGGACGTATTTGGTGGATTCCTGGCGGGTGCGCGAGGCCATGCGTTTTTTTGCGGATTTTTACGCGGATTTTGACCTGGCCCGCGCCGAGGAGATGCTGCGCAGTTTGAATATTGACAGCCAGGCCCGCTTAAAGACGCTTTCCAAGGGCAATAAGGAAAAAGTGCAGCTGATTTTGGTGATGAGCCGGCAGGCGCGGCTCTATTGTCTGGACGAACCGATTGCCGGCGTTGACCCGGCGGCGCGGGATTATATTTTGCGTACAATTATCAATAACTATAATCCCGAGGCCAGCGTGCTGATTTCCACCCATTTGATTACGGATATTGAGCCGGTGTTGGACGAGGCAATTTTTCTCAAGGACGGCGAAGTCGTGCTGCACCAGTCGGTGGACGATCTGCGCTTCCAAAATCAAATGAGCGTGGACGCGCTTTTCCGGGAGGTGTTCAGATGCTAATTAAGCTGCTGAAATATGAATTTAAGTTTACGGGGCGTACTCTGCTGCCCATCTATGCGGCGCTGCTGGCGCTGGCGGTGCTGCTGAATCTGGGCGATGGTCTGGATTTTAGTTATAATAATTCCGGCAACTGGGGAGATCTGTTTTTTACGCTGCTGATTTTTGCTTATAGCTGTGTGATCAGCGCAGTCTGCATTATTACGGTAGTGCTGCTGGTGCAGCGGTTCTATAAAAACCTGCTGCGCGACGAGGGATATCTAATGCACACCCTGCCGGTCAGCCCTGCCCAGAACATTGCCGCCAAGCTGATTTGCGCGGTGTCGTGGTCGGTTATCAGCCTGTTTATGGCCGGCTTTTCGGCGATGCTGATGAATATGAGCTTGGAAGATTGGCTGGAATTTTTCCGGGGCTGGGGAACGTTTATTCATGATCTGAACGTTGCTTTCGGTATCCATTGGCTGTTGTTTGCGCTGGAAGCGCTGGCTTTGGCGCTGCTGCTGCTTAGCAGTAACATTGTGGAGGTTTATCTGGCTCTGGCCGTCGGTCATATGGCTAATAGCCGCAAAATTGCCTGTTCGGTGGCGGCGTTTATCGGTTTGCAGGTGCTAACCGGCCTGCTGGGCCAGCTGTTTGGCCGGATGGTTGTCAACTGGGATTGGCTGATTTCTTTGTTGGATGAGATCTTTAATGGCTTTATGCACCAGCAGATTGCCGGTATCCATAGTTTGTTGTTGGGCAGTATCCTGTTCTTACTGGCTTATAACGCGGTGATGTTTGTGGCCACCAGCTGGCTGATGAAAAATAAGTTAAATTTGGAGTAAGTCAGTCGGGTGATAATATAAATTTAATCCTTAAAAAGTTGTGTGAGCAAAGGCTGTCGTCATGTGGTAGGGCGACAGCCGATTATTTTGTCGTTATTTGTTGTTATAATTTGGTTGACTTTTCCTGCCCATTGTTGTATACTAATAAAGCATTAATATTGTTGACGCGGAGTGGAGCAGTTGGTAGCTCGTCGGGCTCATAACCCGAAGGCCGTAGGTTCAAGTCCTGCCTCCGCAACCATTTTACAAACAGAACTGCTAATTTAGTGGTTCTGTTTTTTATGCTATTTTTGGCTAAAAATGCCCGGATACGCGGATTTTTAATTATCCGCAACCAGTTAAAAGCCCAGCTAAACCGATAGATTAAGGTTTTGGCTGGGCTTATTTTATGTGTTAAAAGTGGGTTATTTGACCCCATTTTGACCCCTATGCGGATAAATCAAGCTGCTGGCTGTTGCTGTATAATCCGCAATATCTTTTGGCTATAAAAAGTGCAATTTTTTTCCAGCGGAAATTGTATATTATTGTGGGAAGAAAAAACTTCCAATTATAAATTCAAAAAGGAGGCTGATTGCCATGACCAAATTTTATAGAAACAATCTTAAAATCAGAACAACGGAGGAGAAATATAAGTTGCTTTTATAAAAAGAGAAAGGGAATAAATGATTGAAATAACTAATACAAACAATACCGCGCTGGTTTTCAGCGATAGTATCGACAGCGGCGCGGAGGGGCTGCTGAAAGCGCTTTGCGCCAGCCCAGCGGCGCATGGCTGCCAAATCAGAATTATGCCGGACGTGCACGCCGGCAAGGGCTGTGCGGTTGGCACCACAATGACGGTTGGCGATTATGTGATACCCGGTTTGGTGGGCGTGGATATTGGCTGCGGTATATTGGCCTGCAAGGTGGGGCGGCGCCGGCCGGAGCTTGGCAAGCTGGATAAGCTGATTAAGGAGCGCGTACCGGCCGGCCGGTCAATTCGACAAAAGACGCACCAGCTGGCGGAGCAGGCCGGGCTGGAGCAGCTGTGCTGCCTGCGCCATGTGCAGCAGCCCAAGGCTTTGCGCAGTATCGGCAGCCTGGGCGGCGGCAATCATTTCATTGAGCTGGATAAAGACGGGCAGGGCAATTTTTGGCTGCTGATCCATTCCGGCAGCCGCCATTTGGGCGTGGAGGTGGCGGAATATTATCAGGAGGCGGCTTTCCGCCAATCTGCGCCGGGCACTGCTTATGAATTGGCCTATGCCGCCGGCGGTCTGCTGGAAAATTACCTTTGGGATATGGCGATTGCTCAGCGTTTTGCCGCTTTGAACCGCCGGGCGATTGCCGATGAAATCTGCCGGGGTATGAAGTTTGCTTGTCAGGAGCAAATCGATACCATTCATAATTACATTGACGTGGAAAATCGGATTTTGCGCAAGGGCGCGGTTTCGGCGCAGGCTGGGGAGCTGCTGGTTATTCCGCTGAATATGCGCGACGGCTGTCTGCTTTGCCGGGGCAAGGGTAACCCGGAGTGGAACTTTTCCGCGCCGCACGGGGCAGGGCGGCTGCTTAGCCGCGCCGAAGCCCGGCAATCCTTTACGCTCACGCAGTATAAGCAGGAGATGCGCGGCATTTTCAGCACTTCGGTCAGCCGGGGCACCATTGATGAAAGCCCAATGGCCTACAAGCCGGCGGCAAGCATTTTGGCGCAGGTTGAGCCGACGGTGGAGGTGCTGGAGCGTTGGCAGACGGTTTACAATTTTAAGGCCGGAGGTGAGGGCTGATGCTTTATCAGATTAGCTCCGGCCAGGGGCCGGCGGAATGTGAATTGGGCGTGGCTAAGTTTTTGGCCTGGTTGCAGCGGCATTATCAGGTGGAGGTATTGGATTGTTCTGCCGGTTATAACGAGGGCACTTATCGCTCGGTGCGTTTTGCTTCGCCGCAGGATTTATCCGCTTATGTCGGCTCAATTCAATGGATATGCCGCAGTCCTTATCGTCCGGCACATCGGCGCAAGAACTGGTTTTTGGATTTTCAAATTTGTGCCGAGGAACCGGCAGTAGCGGATTTTCAGGCTGAAAAAGTGGTGTATAGCACTTTTCATTGCGGCGGCAAGGGCGGCCAGAATGTGAATAAGGTGGCCAGTGGGGTGCGCGCTGTTTATCCACCGACCGGCGATGTGGTGGAGTGTACGGAGGAGCGCAGTCAGTACGCCAACAAGCAAAAGGCGTTGAACCGTCTGCGTAAGTTGGCTGTACAGCGAAACAATCGGCAGCAGGCGGCGGTGAAAAACACTAACTGGCGTTGTCATACCGGTCTGGAGCGCGGCAACGCCCAAAGGGTGTTTAGAGGATTGAATTTTGAATAGGAGATATTAAGCAAAAAGCCCAGCCAAAAAAGGCCGGGCTTTTTGGTATATAGATGATTGTAACTGGTTTGATACAGGGATTGGATTATAATCTGTGGGTTAGATGAGAAAATTATGGATATAGAAAAAATGAGAAGATACCAGAAATTGGAAGATACCAGAAATTGATGTTGTTATTATGGCGGCTGAAACTGATAGTGGATTATAGTCAGGGAAAACTGCAAAAATTGTGCTAAGCGGTGGGTTTAAAACCAAAAGTAGCGCTTATCCCCCCCCCCCCCAATATTGGGGCCGGGTGTTCCTGTTTGGCCTGTGAAACTCTGCATTGGCAGGGCGATACAGAGGGTGAAAATGCCGTTCTGGGCGTCAAATAAACAGATTCCGTTGTTTTTCTGGGTAATTGTTCGGATACTGCGGCAGCCATGGCCATGATTTTCTCTATTAGTTATGGGCAGGCCATCCTGGATTGTAATTAGGCCGGAGTAGGGGTTTTTAATTTCAATCAGCAGTTTGTTCAGGCGGACGCTGCAATAGAGCGAAACCCATTTGTCTTGGCTATTCTCCATTTGGGCGGCGGCATTAAGCGCGTTTTCCAGGCTGTTGGAAAGGATGCTGCAAAGCTCCGTATCGGAAAGGGGCAGCTGGGGAGGCAGGCCGGCCTGGACAGACAGCTGAACGCCCAGGCCTTCGGCTTTATCAGTAAAGGATGAGCAGAGCAGATTGATTAATTCGTTGTTACAAAACCGCTTAATGGTGATGGCCTGAATATCCGCCTGCACTGCTTTGATATATTCCTGGGCTTTAGCTGTTTGGTCGGCGGTTAAAAAGCCGTCGATCACGGCCAGGTGATGGCGCATATCATGCCGGTAGATGGCCGACTGGGTTTCGGCGCGGTGCAGAGAGGTCATTTCCTTTTCGGCCTGTTTAAGCTGTTCTTTAAGAATGGAGTTTTGCAGCTCGGTTTGGCTGCGCTGCTGCAACTGATGGCGGTAGACGGTGAGGAAAAGCACATAAAAGAGAATCAGCATGGAGGGCATGGCTTCAATCAGCGCTTTGTTGGCCGTATAAAGCACATTGGTGTAAATTACAGTGATATAATCAAACAGATAATACAATATCGGCAGGCTGCCAAAAAGCAGCAGCGATTGGCGAGAATCCGTCATGGCGTTATGCGCGGCCGGGGTGAAAAACCTTTGCAGCAGTATATAGATTGGCACAATCGACAGGGTATAGGCAAACTCTCCTAGCAGGGCGGAATCGCTGAAAGCGGTGGTAAGTATGTTGATAAAGCGCGGCAGTTGGCAGCATAAATAGGCGATAGTGATGCTGATAAGCGAAATACTCGGCGGTTTTTTCAGCCAGAGCACCAAGGTTAGAAACAGCGGCAAATGGACAAGAAATGGATATAACTGTTTGGTTGTCGCTACCCCCAAAGTCAGCCAGCAAGGGGTTTGCAGCAGCAGAAAAATCGGGCAGAGCAGCGCCGCAATGTTTTTTTCCCGACGGCTGATTTGGCCGCAGGCGATAGACAGGCTGATAAACACGCCATAGATGGTTACCAAGCCATAATTAAATACGCTGAGGCCAGTTAAAAAATCCATTTTTACTCCTCCCTTTGCTCAAAGAGCAGCCTAATGTAATCCTTTTGCAACTGGGGATAAAGGGTTCGGGATACGGGTAAAATTTCGCCGGTAAAGGTGCGGATACAGGTGGGAGCAAATTCCGCCGCTTGCAGCATATTAACAATGTATGAACGGTGCACGCGCATAAACTCCGGCCGGGCCAGCAGCAGGTTTTCATAATCTTTCAGCGCGCCCATAACCTCGCGCACATCGTTATTGTTTAAATGGAAATAAAGGTGTTTGCGGATAACCTCTACATAAACCAGATTGGCAAAGGGCACGCGGATTAGGGTGGCGCCGGTTTTCAGCATCAGCCCTTCCGGAGGCTGCTGTTCCTGCAAATATATTTTATCCAGCAGCTTAAACAGCGCCTCCTGTTGGATTGGCTTCAGCAAATAATTGAGCGCGCGCACGCCATAGCTGGCATAGGCAAACTCGGTGGTGTTGGTGATGAAGACAATCTCCGCCGTATCATCAAAGCTGCGGATTTCCTGGGCGGTGGTTATGCCATTTAGGCCGGGCATTAAAACATCCAAAAAATACACCGTAAAATGCTGCTGCCGAGCCTGCGCCAGCATTTCCACCGGGTTGCTGAATTGCTGGTAGCGCAGCATGGCATGGCGCTGCCGCCCCCATTCGCTAAGCATTGTTTGCAAAGTATGCAGAGCCTGTGGCTCATCATCACATATGGCGATATACACAACTGATCCTCCCTTGTTCAGCCTGCGGCAGAAAAAACAATCCATCATAATTATAACACAAAAAATAATTTAAGGAAATAAAAAGCGCCTGCAATTTGTTCCCCTAATCCTGCATTTCGTACCTTTTTTGTTAACGGATTAAAGAGATGTGATATGATATAGAAAAAAATGGGAATAATTTTTTAGTTGAACAAGAAAAGGAGAGTCAGAAATGTTTTCAATGCGCAAAAGATTTATCAGCTTGCTGTTAATCTTCTGCCTGGTTTTCTCGGTGCTGCCAACATCGGCGCTGGCGGCAACGGCGACGGCCGAGGATTCCGACGGGCAGGCGGTAAGCAACCCGTTTGTTGATGTGGCGGGCGGCGATTGGTATTATAACGCAGTGCTCTACGTTTATGCCAACAATTTTTTCCGCGGCACAACCGATACACAATTTGAGCCAAACGGCACCATGACGCGCGGTATGTTCGTTACGGTGCTGGGGCGCATGGCCGGCGTGGACGTGTCGGCTTATCAAAATCAGAGTTCGTTCGACGATGTTTCGCCGAGCGCCTATTACGCCCCCTATGTGGCCTGGGCGGCCAAGCATGGTATCGCGCAGGGCACCGGCGAGGGCAAATTCTCGCCGAACGACAATGTGACACGTCAGCAGATGGCGGTGTTCTTTGTTAAGTATTTTGAGAATTTTGGCGTGGATTATGCCACTGGCCAGAATATCAGCGGCGAGCCGGCGGATCTGGACAAAGTTGCCGCCTGGGCCAAAGACGCGGTGCGCAAGCTTTGGAGCGTCGGCCTGTTAAACGGCGACGGCAAAAGCTTCAATCCGGCCAGCACTGCTACCCGCGCCGAGTGCGCGATGATTTGCTACCGGGCGGATCAGGCGGTAAAAGTTTGGTATGCTGAGCCGAACACTCCCAACCGGCCAAGTACGCCAACTACCCCAACCAATCCGACCAACCCGGCTAAGCCGGCCGCGCCGAGCACCGGCGGCGGTGGGGGCGGCGGCAGCCATGGCGGCGGCTCCAGCAGCGGCAATTATGCGGTGAGTTTTTATGACGGCGACCGGCTGATTGATACGCTTTATGCTAAACGCGGCCAGGCGTTGGGCGCGGTGCCGACGGTGGGCAAAAGCTCTAAGGCGAACGCCATTTTGGCGGGCTATTACACCGACGCGGCCTTAACGCAGCCTTTCTATGCCGAAAACCCGGTAACGGGCAATATGAACGTTTACGCCAAATATGAGAGCCTGGGCGAGCAGGAAAGCATAACGATTGACAGCTTTGCCCAAATGGATCAACCTGCCGGCATTACCTTTGTTATTAAGCGCATTTCCGGCAATTTGCCGGCGGATCATGCGGCCACGCTGGCGGTGAAAGACGGCTCCGATCCGGTGGAGATTGCGGTGCGCGCCAATGGCGACGGTACTTATACCGTTTCCGCGCCGGCGGGCTTTAACCCGGGCTGCTCTTATGAGCTGAATTTGGCCGAGGGTTGGTGCTTTGTCAACCCGGATTATCCGGATGTGGATACCATCCGCACCGCCGCTTTTTCTATTCATATGGACGAAGTGGACAATCTAAACATGAATAAGAATATTAAATATATCCAGGATACTGACGATATTGATTATAAGGTTGGCGGCCAAACATATGAAGTGCTAAGCGACAGACAAATTGCTGAGGATTTCCCGGATGTGGACAAGGCAATGGTTGGCACGTTTAATTATTCCGGTGGTGTCGCCGAGGGCGATATAATTTGTCTGTATGTAGGCGTGCGCCCGGACGAGCGCGAGTTGAACGCTGACGCGCTGGACCCGGCGGTCTATGTTAAAGTAACCGGTGTTAATAGCGGCACGGTCAGCTTCGCGCCGCTGGAAGAGAGTGATCAGGCCAATCTTTACGACGTGCCGGATAACTTCCCCATGCTGGCGGCAGACGGTGTTTTGCCCACCGGCGATAGCGGCACAATTAATATCGAACAGCTGGATGAGGCAATCTATGCGCAGGTTGTTGGCGTAACAGCGGACAATGCCAAACAGGACGCTAAAGCCAAACTGTCCGTTGGCGATTTTATTTCAATTTATGCTAACGCGAACAGTGTGAACAGCGAGGCCGACGTTTATTTTGGCCTGGTTACGGCAGTTGCCGAAGACGGCACGATTACCTATGCCAAATCCAGCCGTCAGGCTATTTTGGCAAGCATGGATTTGTATGACGAGGCGGAGGGCATTGACGGCGACGATTACATTACGCCGGCAGAAAAGGCCGAGATTGAGCGGCAGATTTTGGCGCAGGTTCAGGCCAGCGATTTTGGCGAAGAAGCCGCTTATCTGCTGGCGGATATGGTAACCAAAACCGACGGTTTCCGCAATAATATGAATGTGCGGGATTTTCTGCTGACGGATGAAAACGGCCAGCCCCTTTCTGATGAGGAGATCAGACTATTAAATCTTGGCGGTACTTTTGAACTTTCAGATGACGTTAAACTGACGGCGGAGTTGATTACCAGCGGCGACCAGCTGCATTTTAAGAAAAATGGCGGTGTGCAGGCGGCGATTGGCGTGGCGGCCGAGTTTGAGGTGGACGCCGAGGAGGGCACTGTGCATATCAACCTCTCTGCTACCTTTGTGGAAGAAGTTGCGGTTGCCCCCTCAATCAAGGCTAAAGTTGTTTATAAGGAAGTTTTAGGTTTTATTCCTTTCCCCAACGGCGTGCAGATTAACGCGATAGTCGACGTACGCAACTACACGGCGATGTCTTTGAAAGCGGAGGTCTTTACCGAGGGCGAGGAAGAGAAGAACGTTTGGGAGAAGTTCCAGGATTTTGCCAAGGATCCAACGGAACTGGGCAATATTCCCGGTCTGCCGGACGATATAAAAGGCGGCCTTGATACCGTTGGCGACGCCCTGAAGAAAATTGACGAACTTAAAGATGAGATTAAAAAAGGCATTGAGGAAATCCCCGGCCAGGAGAATTATATTGCCGCCCTTTGGGAACAGATTGAAGCGGTTACCAACGGTAATATTAATGAAGAAGAATGGCAGGAACTGGGCGAGCGTTTGAACAAAACGGACGTTACCGCCGAGTTGATGGGAATGTTGGACTTAACCACCGACACGGAACTTTCTACCGAATATCTGGACGGTATGCAGGCGCTGTTGGATAAATACAGCGAGATGATGGAGAAAGAAACCGACTGGATTAAACTGGTGGAAAAGGAAATGTTTAACCAGTTCTATAATATTAAAGGCGTGGGCGTAGGCGTGCAGGGTAAGTTTATCGTGCGCGCGGATATGAACATTGCCCTTGGCTCCAATCTGGAATATGAGGTTGGCAAACGCTATAACTTCTGGTTCAAGGTTGGCCTGTTTAAGCCAACTTCCGGCAGCAGCACCATGGATTTGCTGGACGAACATTTTGCTTATCAGTTCTATGTGATGGGCAAGCTGGGCGTTAAGGCCGGCGTGCGCTTGAAGATGTATGCGGCGATTGGCGGCGTGGATGCGATTTCGGTTGGTTTGACAACGGAACTTGGGCCGTATTTGAAACTTTATGGTTTCTTCCTCTATGATTACAGCCGGTACCGGCCAATTTATAGCCAGAGTTGGGTTAGCAAGGAGCAAAAAGCCGGCGCGCTTTATCTGGAATTTGGTTTATATTTGATGGTGGGCGTGGAAGCCAAAGCGTTATTCCTGGATTATGACAAAGACTTTGTGGATAAGGAATATCCCCTGCTGAAAGCCGGCAATGAAAAATATTATCATGATATGAACTATCAGCCAGAGGAGGGCGAGGTTGTACGCGTTATCAATACTAGCCCGGACGGAGTTAATCCGGCCAGCATGGTGTTGCCGGACGAACTGCGCGCGCTGAAATATCTGGACTTGACCAGCGGCGCACAGGGCGCGGAGCCGATTGATTACAGCAATTACAACTTTACTTTGTCTAACCCCAACTTCCGTCTGGATATTGCGCCGGATAATAAATCGGCCAAAATTGTGGTTACGCATATTCCGGACAATCTGCGTTATATGCCCTGCGATTTGACAATTACCTACAGGCATAATAAAATGCCGTTCAGCAATTACGATATGACAACGACAGTGCCGCTGGTTTGGACGAATATGACGGACGCCGATTTGGCTGAATTTTATACGGCGACAGTGCGCGTGCCGGATGGCGTTGGCGGCTACACTGGGGTTTGGAGCAAACGCGTACGCAAGAATACGGAGTTTGATTTGCCCAAGGCAGAGGAGATCCGCAAGCTGTTGAGTTGGAACGAGCTTAAATATGCCGAGGGGCGCGGCTATGGCAGCCAGCAAACCGAGGGCTTATCGATTATTGACAATGCCGGTTATAATTTTGACATTGCTTATCAAACCTATCAGTTGACGGTGGCCGGAGTGCAGAATGAGGACGGCAGCACCAGCAGCCGCACATATGAGGCGCGCTATGGCGAAGCGTTTGACTTGGCCGACCTGTTGGGGAGCGGCGCGAATGTGGCGAGCGAGGGCAATTATACCCGGTTCGTTGGTTTGACGCTTGGCGGCGAAAACTTTGATTTGAACCGAACAGTTAACGGCAAACTGGCGCAGGCGCTGCAAGGCGGCGCAACAGCTCAGGCGGAATATGCGGACGACAGCGCCGAAGTTACCTTTATCTTTACTTTTGTTAATACGGAGCAAGAAGCGCCGGGTGCTGCAAGCATTAAAGTACGCAAGGGTGAAATCCCGACGTTAACGGTGGTGGAGAACGTGCTGGCGGGCAATGGTTTGACCATGACCGGTATTTCGCCGGAAGTCGGCGCGGTTTATGGCGATACGGTGTATCAGGTGGTTTGTGAGCTGCCTAAGGGCGATGAAAAGACGATTACCTTTGACGTGAACGGCGGCGACGCTTTGAGCGCCGAGCAGGCGACTATTAAGCGGCCGGCCGGCAGCCTGGCGGGAACTTTGCCCACGCCAACCAGAGCGGGCTATACCTTTGACGGTTGGTTTACGGATAAGGATACGTTTGCCAATGCCTTTACTGAAACCACTCAGGTTACGGCGGATATTACCGTTTATGCTAAGTGGACGGAGGCGGTCAAGCAGGAGATTACCGTTACCTTTAATGTTAACGGCGGCGATACGCTGGCTGATAATACCAAGACGGTTACGGTGGGCGAGGCCTACGGTGAATTGCCCACGCCGGAACATGCCGACGCTAAATTCAGCTTTATTGGCTGGTATACCGCGCCGGACGGCGGCGAGGAAGTGGGCGCAACCACGATTGTGAGCGCGACAACTGCGCATACGCTTTATGCGCACTGGGCGGAATTAATTACACTGCCCAGAGAAATCTTTGATTTTGGCGCACGGGAAACCGGTACTTATGCCAAGGGCGTGGAGCATACGGTTGAATATACCTACAAGGCGGCTAATGATATTTACGAACTGCTCAAGGATACTGACGGCAATTATTTGTTAAGCAGTTTTGAAGATGTTCCGGATTTAAGCACGTTTACTTTCAAATATAAACGGCAGGATGATAACTTGCTGATCGGCAGCGATTATGTGGATGCTCCTGTTGGCGCGGGTCTTTATGACGTAACGATTAGCCGTCCGTCTGATAAAGGCAATGACGCGTTGTTTGCCAAATTTGAGCAAACCTATACCAATGTTTTATATGTGGAACGAGCTGTCCGCGAGGTTCCGGAAGAGGGCTTTGAGATTAAACTGCTTGATGACTGCAAAAATGGTAATTTAGCAAGAAGAGCATTAACCTATAATTATTTGCATATAGGTTTGGTTGGCGATTCTGTTGACGACCTGGCGCCGACTGCCAAGTTCGCCTATGAATATACCGTTCAGTTTAAAAATCCGGTAACTCGTATTAGTGAGGACGGGATGTTGAATCAACTCTATACCAACAAGGCTTGTACGGTTACCGTTCAGATTACCAATGATCCCAACTATCAGGATATAAAGGGTGTTCCCACTTTTATTCGCGCTTCGGATCAAAATTATGATACTCTTTATACCTCACGCATGCCGCAATCACAATGGGTGAACCATTGGAATTTTTTGGAATTGAGCGAAATACAGAATGCTGTAAAGAATGGCGATGTTATTGATATTGATTCTCCGGCCAAGCTGGCTATTATCGCCAATATGGTCAACACGAAAGAAAATGATTTTAAGGGAAAAACTATCCGTTTGACGGCTGATATAGACCTTTATGGATATATGTGGACACCTATCGGCAAATTTGATAGTGTGATAGACTGGCGTATTCCTTTCCGCGGTACATTTGATGGTAACGGCCATACGATCAGAGGATTGTTTATAAGCGGTATTCAAACCGCAGATGCGAATTTTTATCCTATTGCCTCGCTCACTGCGAATCTAGGGCTTTTTGGTTACTGTGAAGGTGCGGTAATTAAGAATTTAACAATTAGCGACGCGCTTGTTAAAGCAGTATCCACTCCCGCTATATTGACAGCCGGGATTAAAGACACCACTATTGAAAACTGTATTATTGACCAAAATACTATTTTGGAACAAGATAACGGCGGTCAGCGTGGTTTCTATTCTAACAGTGAATACGGCAATTCAATTTCCGATGATAGTAAATTCTTGGGGATTATTCGTGGAAACAACAATGGTCAGGATAATTAAGGCATAAATTGCAAGCTTGCAAAAAAATACTAAAAGACGGCCGGGGGCAAAATGCCCTCGGCTGCTTGTTTGCATTTCAGGCCGAAAAACTTGCATTTCATACCTGGGTTTTCACAAAAGAGGCGTAAAGTGGTATAATTAACGCGAAAGATTATCTAAAAAGTCGATGATGTTAAATGATGAGCGCAAAATTAATTTTTTTGTTGATTATCTGGCCGCTTTTGAGCGTCTGCCATATTCTGCCGGAAACCCCGCCAGAGCAGGTTACAATCGCCCTGCTGGATACCGGGATTGCCAGCGCGGCCATTGCGCCGGAAAATCTGCTGCCGGGTTGGAACTATCTGACTGACAGCGCGGACTGCGAGGACCTGGTTAATCATGGGACGGCGGTGGCCAGCGTGATTGTGGGCTGTGAGAGCGCCGGCGTGCAGGGGATTGCACCGGGGGCGCTGCTGACGCCGCTGGTTATTGCTGATAAAGAAAATTCTGTGCCGCCGGAGGTTCTGGCGCAGGCCGTTTATGATGCGGTGGACAGGTTTGGCGCGGCTTTCAGTGAGAAAGAGAACTGGCTCAACGATACGGTGCAGCGGTATGCGGAGCGGATCGAGCAGGAGTTGCTGCTTCGGGTTCGGGCTGTGGAAGAAAACAATCCCTCGCTATCCACCGGCGCTATGGGCAAAGTTGGAGAGCGCGCCATGGCCTCTGATACTACCATACTGCGCCAATGGAGCAGCCAGTATGCGGGGCTTGCCGCGCCGCCGGCAGATCCTGGCAAGGCTGGCGCTGCCCAAACGCCTACGGTGGGCGGCTTTAACGACGTGCCGGAAAACGCTTATTTTGCCAAGGCGGTGCTTTGGGCGGTGGAAAAGGAAATCACCGGCGGCACTGACCGGGGCGTGTTCTCGCCTGGGCAGACCTGCACCAAAGGGCAGATTTTGACTTTTCTCTGGCGCGCTAACGGTTCGCCGGAGCCGCAGAGCGCAGCCTTAGACGGTGTGGATCCTGGCGCTTTTTATTATAAGGCGGCGCTTTGGGCTAACGAACAAGGGCCGCTGGGGGACGGATTCTCATTCGACAGCCCTTGCACGCGCTCTATGGCAGTAACCTATTTGTGGAAGTTGGCGGGCAGCCCGGCAGTCATGGCGAACAGCTTTGATGATGTGGCGGCGGACGCCGACTACGCAGCGGCTGTGGCCTGGGCTGTGGAAAAACAAATTACCGGCGGAACCGGCGATAGACAGTTCTCGCCTGGTCAAACCTGTACGCGCGCGGAGATTGTAACATTTCTCTGGCGGGCTTTTACTGATTAAACGCCGGCGCTTTTTGCGAAATTTGGCTTGACAAAAGTTTGTGAAAAGGCTATAATAATATAAAAGGCACCACTGATAAGCGGCTGGCCTTAGTTAAAAGTTTTTTTGTTATATTAAAACTCGTCACTGTAGCCTAGTGGCGGGTTTTTCTTAGGTCTAACTCAAAGGTTATAGAAAACAAACCTATGTGTAGAGTTATTCTGATCATAGCCTCACCTCCCTTGCAGGAAGTTTAGCCAGCCGCCTACCGTTATTTCGTGGTACCTGTATATATTCTAGCATTTTAGGAAAATAATGTCAATAAAAATAAATTTAAATGCAAAGCAGCCGGGGGCAAAACGCCCTCGGCTGCTTGTTTGCATTTCAGGCCGGAAAACTTACATTTCATACCTGGGTTTTCACAAAAGAGGCGTAAAGTGGTATAATTAACGCGAAAGATTATCTAAAAAGTCGATGATGTTAAATGATGAGCGCAAAATTAATTTTTTTGTTGATTATCTGGCCGCTTTTGAGCGTCTGCCATATTCTGCCGGAAACCCCGCCAGAGCAGGTTACAATCGCCCTGCTGGATACCGGGATTGCCAGCGCGGCCATTGCGCCGGAAAATCTGCTGCCGGGTTGGAACTATCTGACTGACAGCGCGGACTGCGAGGACCTGGTTAATCATGGGACGGCGGTGGCCAGCGTGATTGTGGGCTGTGAGAGCGCCGGCGTGCAGGGGATTGCACCGGGGGCGCTGCTGACGCCGCTGGTTATTGCTGATAAAGAAAATTCTGTGCCGCCGGAGGTTCTGGCGCAGGCCGTTTATGATGCGGTGGACAGGTTTGGCGCTGATATTATCAATATCAGCCTGGGCTTGCCCAAGGATGTACCGGAAGTCAGGCAGGCCGTGGCCTATGCCGAGGAGCAGGGCGTTTTGGTGGTGGCGGCGGTGGGCAACGGCGGCCCGGACGGCGAACCGCTGTATCCGGCGGCCTACGCTACGGCGCTGGCTGTTGGTTCCATAGACGAAAGAGGCAGTATTTCAGATTTCACTCAACCCGGGGCGAGCGTTTTTGCCCCTGGGGAGGATATTTGGCTGGCCTCTCGCCGTGGCAAAACCTATGGCGCGCGCGGAACCTCCTACGCTACCGGTTTTGTCAGCGCGGCGGCTGCCGTTTGGCTGGCCCGGGAGCCGCTGCCGCCGGCTGAACTGCGTCAAAAGTTAAGGGAGCTTTTAGGCGCGGAGTCTGAATATTGGCAGGGATATTTTGCGGCGCTTAACGCTGCTGAATAAAAAATTGGGAGAGATTATTTGGTTATGAAATTTTGTCGTTTAGTTCGTACATTTTTTTTAACTCTTGGACTGTTGGCCGTATGCTGTCGGCCGGTTTTGGCGTTTGATACCGCGCAAAACGATAACTATTTATTGCTGGTCAATCAGGAACACAAGCTGTCGGAGGATTGGAAAGCGGCGGATATGGTGGATATTGCCGGCCTGGCGCCCAGCACCAAAAGCTCTATCCTGCTGCGCGACGCCGTGGCCAACGCCTATCTGGATATGTACGCCGCTTATCAGGCGGAAAAGTGTTTAAGTATGCGCACGGTTTCCGGTTATCGCAGTTATGCTACGCAAAACAGCCTGTTTAACAGCCGGGTAGCCAGCCGGCAAAACGCGGGGCAAAGCCGGGAAAGCGCAGTGCGCAACACCGCTTTGTATACCGCCTATCCCGGGGCCAGCGAGCACCAAACCGGCATGGCGCTTGATTTAAGCACTGGCGGCGGCCTTTCCAACAACTTCCGCAACACCGCGCAGGGCCAGTGGATGTTATCGCGCTGCTGGGATTTTGGTTTTATTCTGCGCTATACTTCGGAAAAAACGTCGGTTACCGGCATTGCCTATGAGCCGTGGCATTATCGTTATGTCGGCCTGCCGCACGCCTGGATTATCCGCGATAATAACTGGGCGCTGGAGGAATATATGCACGCTCTCCACTCCTTGACCGAGGGGCAGTATTTGGAATACGCGGATTTGGCGGACGAGGATATGCTATATCGGGTTTATTATACTAAAGATACGGCGCAGGAATTTGCGGATGTTGTCAATATTTCCAGCGATAACTGCGGCGGCTATGTTATCACTACGCATGGCTGGAACGAGGAGCTGTTGAATATGCCGGCAGAAACGGCAATGACCTTGAATGATCAGGCCGTGGAACTGCCGCAGACGCCTTATGTTCTGGATGGGACTACTATGGTGCCTATGCGGGTGATTTTTGAGGCGCTGGCAGCCGGAGTTAGCTATGACGCGGAGAGTCATACGATTGTTGCCGGGGGAGCCGGCGGTATTACCTTAACCCCGGAGCAGTATATTACGGTTGACGACGTGGCCATGGTGCCGCTGCGGTTGGTTTCGGAGGAATTACAGGCCAGCGTAGCCTGGGACGCGGAAAACCAAACCATTAGCATTTATCACAGCGGCGATGAGATTAAAATTGTGCTGGGGCGGGATAGCCGCCACCAGGCCAAACGAGTGCGGGAAAAAATGTAAAATTTTGTAAAAAATGCTTGACGGCCACATATGTTAGCGGTAAAATATAAATGAGGCACCACATAAGTTGGTAGCACCGCAGGAGCCTTATTTTTTTATCCTTATTTAACAAAGTGCACCTGCGGTATTGGTTCACACTAAGTTCAATCTGCGCTTTCAGCTTGATTTCACTAAGTGTTCACTTAACGGTTAGTCAATATCTCCCGAAAGGGGGTGAGGCTCTGTGCCAATTAAGCTGACGTTTCATATTGGAAACTTCAAAATTTCCATTGAGATAAAGTTTAGACATAGCAACAACCGCCGCTAGTTGCGATAGCGACGGTTTTGTTGATTCAAAATCTTTAACTATTTAGGCTAACCGCTTATCAGTGGGGCTATGTGAACACTTAGCGATTAGCAAGGCCGCAGGCCGCAGCTAGAGCTTAGTGAGAACTAATCCCTGAGCGCAGCGAATGGGACTTTCTATTACCATTATAATACCCGCCAACCCCTTTGTCAAGCCAAAATCCGGCGACGTCTGGGGTATTTTTTTTTGTTTTTCAGAAAAAAAATGTAAAATTTTGTGAAATAGGGCTTGACTATATCTGCCGTTAGC